>JAHHIL010000001.1:300000-568850 GCA_019358975.1 Trichocoleus desertorum ATA4-8-CV12 | reverse complement strand
CCTCTACGTCTAATCCCCAGGCAACTGGAGGATGGAAGCAAGCGTGGGAGAAGAAACGTCAAAAACACCGCAGCTTGGAGGACTCAGGGTTAGAAACCCCGTCCTCCTGTGAGGCGGGGTAGTTCATTTGCTTTTCTTGAATTTTAATGAGAAACCCTGGGAACGTGCGTGATTTCACCCAAGCTTAGGCTGCGCGAGCAGACATCACCTTTTGGTAGGCGGGTCTTTCTGTAACTCGCTTCAGATAGTCTTGGATGCCAGGATAAGCATTGAAATCTAGCTTCAGCATCATGGGCATATAAGCCAACATTGACCCCACCGCCACATCGGCCACACTAAAGTCGTTGCCAACCAGGAAGGGGCGTTGCTCAAAAATTTGATTTAATGCTGGAAATAGACGGGCAGATTCCCGTTCTCGGCTCGACTCGACAAAGATTCCTGGCCCTAGCGTCGCATTAGCAAACAAAATCCATTGAGCAATCTCACCTCGCTGTTCCGGTGAGATAGGTGTCTGGCTATATTTCTCAGCTAAGTACAGCAAGATTGCACCAGATTCCCAAAGTTTATAGTCTCCATCCACGATCGCTGGCACTTTCCCCATCGGGTTGATCGCCAAAAAATCGGGCTGCAAATGAGCCCCTGCTGGCATATCCAGCAAGATGAATTCGTAGGGAATGCTAATTTCTTCTAAGTACCATTGCACAATGGATGCCCGACTGCGGGCTCCACCATAAAGCTTCAGCATGAACTGACTCCTCATCTGATCACAGGGCGATCGCGGCCCATCTCAAATACAGCCGGATCTACCCCAAATCAGACTTTACCTCAGTTTCAGTTTGTTACCAAAGACCTTTTCGGCCACCTGGGCGTATCGTTGCCCAATTAGTCCGAGCCGCCGACAGTTGCTCCTCTGTCACTTTCGCGCCCGTCAAGTTAGCGCCGCAGAGATTAGCACCTCGCAAGTTGGCATTGGCGAGATAGGCGTGGCTCAAATCGGCTCCCCGCAAGTCAGCTCCTTCCAGGTCAGCATGGCTCAAATAAGCTCTAGAGAGGTTCGCATCTCGAAGATTCACACCGTTTAAGCTCGCTCGCCCAAAATCGGCGTTGAACAAGTTAGCACCTTGAAAGTTGGAGCTATCTAGCTTGGACTGATGAAAAATTGCTCCGACTAAGTTGGCACGCTGTAAGTTGATGGAACTCAAGTCGTACGCTGCAAAGTCACGTCGGCCCTTGGAGTAGGCTAATTGTAGAGCTTGTGTATCTAGTTTAGGGGGTGCTTTTGCCCGCTCACCCGTCGATCCTTTAGTACGTAAGACGGTCATGGATGCGGGTTTGGCAACTAACACTCGGTTACGAGCGGTTCCTGATTGCAGACTGGTGGAATCTGATTTTGCTTGCCGTGCTCGGATGGCCATTGCGACCCGTGCCGCTGGAGAGGCAGTGACAGAGCTACCCGTTTCATCCGTGCGATCGCCAGAGTGGGGCCGAGTCGGATTTTGCGGATTCCCCTGATTCTGGCTCGACATCCCCTTAGCAAGACTATCTAGGTAAGGTTCGAGATCTAGCGCTCTCAAGATTTCAGCCGCAGATTGAAAACGATGGCGCACCGAGACTTCTAGGATTTTTTTGAGCACACCCGCAAAGTGCTCACTCACATGCACATGCTTTTCCCAAAGCAACTCGCCTGTAGCAGGGTCATAGTCAAGATCTTTGGGTGACTTTCCGGTTAGCAGATAAATGCAAGTCACCCCGATCGCGTAAATATCACTGGCATAGACCGGACGCATTGCCATTTGTTCGGGCGGGGCATAGCCTGGAGTACCAATCGCGTAGGCAGTCAGTGCCGTTTGTTCGGACACACTCATTGAGGTTTGGCTGACTTGATCTTTCACAGCCCCAAAGTCAATCAGCACCAGTTTGGCATCCTGGCTCCGCCGAATTAAGTTGGCAGGCTTAATATCCCGGTGAATCACCTGCTGGCTGTGGATATATTGCAAAACAGGCAATAGCTCACTCAAAAATTGCTTAACCCCTGCTTCACTCAAGGGGCCTGCTTTTTTGACTTCCTGTTGTAGGGTTGAGCCGCTAATGTACTCCTGAACTAAGTAAAACTCTTGATTCGCCTCAAAGTAATCAAGTAAGCGAGGCACTTGTGGGTGGCTACCGATTTTACCGAGGGTTTTTGCTTCCCGTCGAAATAATTCCCGTGCCATTTGCAAGACATGAGGGGCAGTTGACGTGGGACGTAACTGCTTCAACACGCAACTGGGTTCGCCTGGTAGGGATTCGTCAATGGCTAAAAAGGTAGCTCCAAAACCACCTTGTCCTAGCGCATGACTAATGCGATAGCGATCGCGAAGCAATAGCTTAGAGCCACAAGCCTGACACGATTCAGTGTGGGTTATATTCTCAGGATTAGGACAGGCTGGATTTATGCAGTAGCTCATTCAGCATCACCCACTACAACTTCGCTCACTTAGGAATATTGCTACTCCACTTCAATTATCTGGTTAGAAACGACGAAGCGTAGTGTAGGTCATGCGGGAAAACCCTTGAAGACTTGCTAAAGATACTTGGTTGTTTTTTAAAGCATCTGTAAATCCCCAAGTATCCACGGTCATCGTCGTTACTTCAACCATGCATTCTGACTAAAGAATGCCCTGAATTGGCTGGCAAGCAACTCACAATTCACGTAAATTAGCCGTTCCTACCTTGATGTGGCATTTTAGTTGTCAGTTACTTAGCTTCAGACTTACCTGAGAAGCGCGATCGCTCCTAACCCTACCAGCTAATTGGTAACTTGCATCCCAGCAAAACTATTCACGCTTGAGTCAGTTCTAACAAATTTTGTCACGATTTCTTCTAAACTGACAATCGCAACGACAGGCATTGTCATCCTTGAGCGCTACAATAATCTGGCTGACATCGGTTGACATAAGTATTTAAGCAGGGCAATGCGTATTTCTCTGAACTGGCTGCGGGAACTGGTGGACATTACAATGACCCCAGAGGAACTGGCTGAAGCCCTGACAATGGCTGGGTTTGAGGTTGAAGACATTGAGGACCGCCGAACTTGGGCAGACGGGGTGGTCGTGGGCAAAGTTTTGGAGTGCCAACCTCACCCCAATGCTGACAAATTGAGGGTTTGCCAAGTCGATATTGGTGCAGATGAGCCTTCTAATATTGTCTGCGGGGCGGCGAATGTCCGAGCTGACGCTTATGTACCAGTAGCAACCTTAGGCACTTACCTCCCTAATATTGACCTGAAAATCCGTCCAGCCAAATTGCGGGGTGTGCCTTCTGTAGGCATGATTTGTTCACTAACGGAGTTGGGTCTCGCTAAAGAATCGGAAGGGATTCACATCTTTACCCAAGCAGACTTGAAGCCTGGTAGCGACGTACGACCGTTGTTGGGCTTGGAAGATGTCATTTTAGATGTTACTTCGACTGCTAACCGAGCGGATGCCTTGAGTCTGGTGGGCATTGCGCGGGAGATTGCGGCTATTACTGGAGCGACGCTGCGGTTGCCAGAGTCTGCTGATATTTCAATACCAACGAGTCAGACTCAATTAGCACTCAGAATTTCTGAGCCTCAAGCTTGCCCAACCTACATCGGTACGGTGATTGAGCAAGTTAAGATTGCACCGTCCCCAGCTTGGTTGCAGCAACGACTTCAGGCATCGGGGGTACGCCCGATTAACAACGTGGTGGATGTGACTAACTACGTCTTGTTGGAGTGGGGCCAACCTTTGCACGCCTTCGATCGCGATCGCTTACAGGCGATCGCTGGAGATTCTAACCTCACTATCGGGGTTCGATTCGCGCAATCAGGGGAATCGCTTAAGACCCTAGATGGTCAGCCACGCACGCTCCAAGAACAAACGCTGTTAATTACGGCCAACGATCGCCCTGTGGCTTTAGCAGGGGTCATGGGTGGAGAGTCAACTGAAGTCCATGAAGGCACCCAGAACTTAGTGCTGGAAGCAGCGCTATTTGATCCAGGCGCAATTAGGCGATCGGCTCGGAGCCAAGGGTTACGCACCGAAGCTTCGGCTCGTTATGAGCGAGGAGTTAACCAAGCCGAGCTTACGGTTGCTTGCCGTCGCGCTTTGCAGTTACTCACAGAGTTGGCTCAAGGTACAGTCGTTGCTCAAGAAACAGAAACGCGAGCGGATCAGTCTTGGACCCGTTCGATTGAGCTGCGTTTAGATCGCGTCAATCAGATTTTAGGCCCAATTGATGCTGGAGATGACGTCGCTGATCTGCCTGCATCTGAGGTGGAACGGACTTTAACTAGTCTGGGATGCAGCTTAACTCCAGCTGCTGAGCCCGGTGTGTGGACAGTAACCGTACCCCCCTATCGCTACCGCGACTTAGAGCGAGAAATTGACCTGATTGAGGAAGTGGCCCGCCTTTACGGCTATAACAAGTTCTGTGACACGCTGCCCAACAAGACCGAGCCTGGATATCTCTCAGCAGATCAAGTCCTGACTCGCAGAATCCGCGAAAGCCTACGAGGAGCTGGTCTAACTGAGCTGATCCAGTACTCTCTCGTTAAGCCGGGTGACGATCGACAGGTTGCGATCGCCAATCCTCTGTTCACGGAGTATTCAGCCCTTCGCACGGATTTGATGGCTGGCTTAATTGATGCGTTTCAGTACAACCTGGAGCAGGGTAACGGTCCCCTAAATGGCTTTGAAATTGGTCGCATCTTCTGGAAAGAAGAGGACGGATTAGCAGAGGCCGATGCGCTGGGCGGTATCCTCGGTGGTGACCCCAAGGAGGGCAAGTGGCTCCAAAGTGGGCGGGATCTACCCCTATCTTGGTTCGAAGCCAAGGGGATTCTAGACAGCATTTTCCAACGCCTAGATGTTGCGGTGGAATATCAACCGGATCGGCGTGATTCTCGCCTCCATCCTGGGCGTACTGCCTCACTATGGATTAAGGGCAACCGTTTAGGAACGTTTGGCCAACTGCATCCCCAACTACGGCAAGAGCGAGGCTTACCTGAGTCTGTCTATGCCTTTGAGTTGACGCTGGATGTGCTGTTAAACGAACTAGACCAAGACGAGAATATTACTCCTGTCTTCCGACCGTTCTCGACGTATCCGCCTTCGGATCGCGATATTGCTTTCTTTGCTCCAGTGCAAGTCTCTGTAGCCGAGTTGCAACGCACGATTATTAAGGCAGGTGGAGCGCTCCTCGATCGCATTGAACTTTTTGATGAGTACCGAGGTGAGAGTGTACCGACTGGGCAACGCAGTTTGGCTTTCCGTTTGGTGTATCGGGCTAGCGATCGCACTTTGACGGATGCGGATATTGAGCCTGTACATCAGAAAGTCCGGGAAGATTTGGTAGAAAAGTTCCGCGTTGAGTTGAGGAGTTAATCGTTTATGCCTAAATATGTGATGCAGGGGCGTTACTGTGAGAATGTCCTAGAGAAGCGCGCTCCTTTTCGCCAAGCTCATTTAGATGGTCTTGCGGCTCAAAAAGAGTCTGGGACTTTGATTACAATTGGGCCAACGAAGGATTTGACTCAGTGCTTTGGTATTTACGAAGCGGAGGATGAGCAGGCGGTTCGTCAGTTGGTTGAGGCTGATCCTTATTGGCAAAATGGGGTTTGGACGGAGTACAACGTTTATGAGTGGATTCAGGCGGTTTAACGCTTGTTGCTAACTGTTTGGATCGCTGGTCTTAGATCGCTGGTCATAGTGTCGCTCTTGAAATCCGAGCCTTGGGGGATATCCCCCAAACCCCCTTGATGGAGGACGGTTGCGTCCTCCAAACCTCCTCCAAAAGGGCGCTGGGGCCTAAGATTCGCTCTCTTCAAAGATTTAAGAGCTACGACTAAGGTGCTGTTGGCAGAATTCTAGGGCTGTTGTTAGGTCGCTTGTTTGTTGCGGGTAGGTGATTGGGGGACGGGCGATCGCAATCAAAGGGATACCTAATTCCATTGCGACTTGTCGCTTTACGTCTTCTCCACCAGCAATGCCGGAGGATTTGGTCACGACTAATGAGATTTGCCAATGTTGCCACAACGCTTTCTCTAGGTCAGGGGAAAGGGGGGGTCGCATGGCGAACAGGCGGTCGGGGGTGAAACCTGCGGCGATCGCGGCTTCTAGGGCTGTGACGGAGGGAAGCAAACGCGCAAATAAGGTGGCACGGTCTTGCCAGGGCTGGAAAAGGGTTAGGGGCCGATAGCCCACAATCAACAACACCCGCTGCCCCTGAAGGATATCTGTCGCCACAAGCTCTGCAAAACTCTGCAAAACTAATCCTTTCTCTTTCTTTTCTCTTTCATCCCACCCTACAGGAACGTCAGAGGCGTATATCTCTCCTCCTTCATCCCTCATCCTTCCTCCTTCATCCTTCCCTCTTGCCTCCTTCCAATCTGGCCGCTCAAACCGAAGATAGGGAATACCTAACTGGGTGGTGATGGCGATCGCAAGTTGCGAAATCTCTACGGCATAGGGATGGGAGGCATCCAATACTGCCACAATTTGTTGCTGTTGCAGGAAGGATGCGGCTGTCTCTGGGGTTAATCGTCCGACCCAAACTCTTAGGGGCGCATGGTTCTCTGCCTTTTGTACAGAGAAAACATAGAGCTGTTTGGCGGTTTCTGTTGTGACTGAGACGGTGCAAGCAAGCTGAGCTTCAGCGATCGCAACGGCTAACTGAGCACTTTCTTGGGTGCCGCCGATCAACCAAATTCGTCCTTTTGCCTTCACTCAATTTGCTTATCTTTTAGGAAGTCAGATGGAGGGCTCAAAACTGCACTTTGTAGAGTTGAAATAATTCACCAGCTTGGGTTTTAGTGATTTTTCCACCTGCCGCTTGAATCGTTTTTTTCCAATCCTCTAGCGATTCTAAGAATACTTCTGCGCCTAAATAGGTTTCTAGAATGGCCCAGTTTTCTGCTAGAGGTGTGTCTGGATTTAATACGTCGAAGACAAAGGAGGCTCCTGGTTTGAGGACTCGCTTGACTGCGGTCATGACGGCTTGCCAGTAATCTAACGGGTAGTAGCAACTGAAGCCAGTGGCGATCGCTAGGTCAAAGAAGGCAGGCTCGTACTTGAGCTGATGTGCGGGAGCCAGTTCTACCCCTTTGAACAGCTTGGAGTTAAGTTGCGGCCCACGAGCAATCAGCGTATCGCGGGCAAAGCTGCTCATCTCCTGCCCATAAAATAAAGCGCCCCAATCACGCCAGGGATAAATCAAAAAGCTCACACCGCAACCTAAATCCAAACAGCGTTGATTTTTCTGGGGTTGAGCAATTTTCCAAAACGGAGAAGCAGTTTTTGTTTGCAGGGTTCCTGCGGTCCATTCTTGAAAGATAGGCATTGCTTCTACAGCTTCTGGCAACTCAAAGGCTTCTCGGCGATATTCACGATCGAAGCGCTGGACAACCCCAGCGATCTGAGCTTGCCAGTTGCCGCTAGATGGACTCAACACATTAGAGAGCAGGTCGCCTGATGAAAACGCTTTGGATGAATGGTTACTACGTTTCTCAGACATTACCTAGTTCCTCTAATAGGGCTGAATTTCTGTAAAACACTACGCTTAATTTTTAACCCTTCAAGGCTTTGGTAAAGTTTTGGCGATAAGACTTGTTGACGATCAGCACTGGCCAGAGTAGCCCTAAGTAGATTCGTCCCTGGCTAAAGTTCGTCCGCCGAAAACCGCTCCAGAACTTCCAAAGCCCACCTGCGTAAGTACCTAATAACAACAAGCTAAGCAGTGTAGTCATGTATCCATCTCTCCGATTCACACATCAACTTTAGCTGAGTGCCCACTCTACATCCAATGTAACTTCGATTTGCTGGAAACGTAAGTTCTACTACTAACCTGACTCGGCCTGACTTGGCGATCGCCAGAAAACTTAATGAATTAAGAAGTTTATGCAGCAGCAAATCGAAGATTTCAGTATTCTGTAAGAGCATAGATGCTGTCTAAAGATGCCACTCCAATCGCAAGCAGAATCTAAACTGCTTTTCTCTCTGCTATTAGTTAGTTTCTAATGCTTGAGTTGATCAACCATCACAGTCCACAAGATGGTTGATGCAAAGATGGTTGATGCAAGGGCACCCAGGTAGTGCCCAGATGATTTTGTTGGTTTCTTTGTCTAGGTGGATGGCGCTAAGCCCCATGAAGCTTACCTTCTGGAGGATACACGCAGTCCTGCTGCCATAGGAGACTAGAGAGCACGAGTCGTTTGACGACTGAGTACAGCGCGCAAGTAGAAAACTAGGAAGGAGGATTTATGCGAGCAGTGCTGATGGCCGGAGGATCAGGGACGCGGCTCAGACCGCTAACCTGTGACCTTCCTAAACCCATGGTGCCGATCCTAAATCGACCGATCGCTGAGCACATTGTTAATTTATTAAAGCGGCATCGGATTACTGAGATTATTGCGACGCTGCATTATTTACCTGATGTAATGCGAGATTACTTCCAAGACGGCAGTGATTTTGGCGTACAGATGACTTATGCCGTGGAAGAAGATCAGCCGCTAGGAACCGCAGGCTGCGTTAAAAATATTTCTGAATTACTTGATCAAACATTCTTAGTCATTAGTGGTGATAGTGTCACCGATTTTGATTTAACGGCTGCCATTGAATTTCATAAACAAAAGCGATCGAAAGCCACTTTAGTATTGACTCGTGTGCCCAACCCAATTGAGTTTGGGGTTGTCATTACTGATGAACAAGCTCGCATTCGGCGCTTTTTAGAAAAACCTTCAACCAGTGAAATTTTCTCGGACACTGTTAATACTGGCATCTACATTTTGGAGCCAGAAGTTTTAGATTACCTGCCTGACAATCAAGAGTCTGACTTCTCTAAAGAGCTGTTTCCCCTCTTACTCGAAAAAGACGAGCCGATGTATGGCTATATCGCTGAGGGATATTGGTGCGATGTCGGTCACTTGGAAGCTTATCGAGACGCGCAATATGATGGTTTGCAGCAACGGGTCAAGCTTGATTATGCCTATGAAGAGCGATCGCCTGGTGTCTGGATTGGTCAAAATACTCACATTGACTCCACTACCAAAATTGAAGCGCCTGTTCTAATTGGGCATAACTGCCGGATTGGGTCTAGAGTTCAGATTAGCGCTGGCACGGTGATTGGCGACAATGTCACAGTGGGAGCCGACGCTGACCTGAAGCGGCCTATTATCTGGAATGGGGCGATCGTTGGAGAAGAAGCTCATCTGCGGGCTTGCTGTATTGGCCGTGGCACTAGGGTGGATCGTCGCGCTCATGTGCTGGAAGGAGCGGTGATTGGTTCGCTCTCCATCATTGGGGAAGAAGCTCAGGTCAGCCCTAACGTCCGCATTTGGCCCAGCAAGAAGGTTGAGTCCGGAGCGACTCTCAACATCAACTTAATTTGGGGGCATGCGGCTCAGCGCAATTTATTTGGGCAACGGGGTGTTTCTGGTTTAGCCAATGTCGATATTACGCCAGAGTTTGCGGTGAAACTGGGTGCAGCCTATGGTTCTACCTTGAAATCAGGCGCACAAGTCACGGTTTCTCGCGACCAGCGCAGCATTTCTCGGATGGTGTCGCGATCGCTGATTGCTGGCTTGATGTCTGTCGGCGTCAATGTCCAAAACCTAGAAGCAACTGCCATTCCAGTGGCTCGGACAGCGGTTCCTACCTTATCGGTGCGGGGTGGCATTCATGTGCGCGTGCATCCAGAGCGGGCAGACCACATCTTGATTGAGTTCTTTGATCAAAAAGGCATCAACATTTCTAAGGCGCAAGAGAAGAAAATTGAAGGCGCTTATTTCAAAGAAGATTTTCGGCGTGCCTTAATTCACGAAATTGGGAATGTCGTCTACCCCAGCCAAATTATCGACATCTACAGCACTGCCTTTGAGAAGCACATCAACATTGAAGCGGTGCGGCACAGCAGTTCCAAAGTCGTAATCGACTACGTGTATGCCGTATCTGGCGCAGTTTTACCACAGTTGTTGGGCAAGTTTGGCTGCGATGCGGTGGTGCTGAATGCCAGCCTCAGTCAGAATTCACCAACTACAGCCGATCGCGAGGGCTTGTTAAACCAGTTAGGTCATGTAGTAGAAGCATTACGGGCTACCTTTGGTGTCCAAGTTTCGGCCAATGGCGAGCAGATGATTTTGGTGGATGAAGCAGGCATTCCAATTCGAGGAGAAATGCTCACGGCCTTGATGGTAGACATGATGCTGACCAGCAATCCACGCGGCACAGTAGTCGTGCCAGTTCATGCCTCCAGCGCCGTTGAGCAAATTGCGCGTCGTCACGATGGCAAGGTCATCCGCACCAAGGCTAACCCGACCGCTCTCATGGAAGCCTGCCATACCAACTCTCATGTCATCCTGGGTGGGAGTGGCGAGATGGGCTTTATCTTCCCGCAACTGCATCCTGGCTTTGATGCCATGTTCTGCATTGCTAAAATGATTGAGCTATTGACTTTACAGGAGCGCTCCATTAGTCAAATTCGGGCCGACTTGCCCCGGGTTTGTCATCGCACTTATACCGTTCGTTGCCCCTGGACGGCCAAAGGAGCACTGATGCGGCACTTGGTAGAAACCCATTCAGCCGAAAACTTAGAGCTGGTAGATGGTGTCAAAATCTTTAACAATCAGCACGAAAGCTGGGTTCTGATTTTGCCAGACGCTGGGGAACCATTAGTCCATATTTTTGCCAACAGCGATGACCGGGGTTGGGTAGACGAAATTCTGCGCGAGTACCGTGGGCGAGTTCAAGACTTTGTCGATCGCGAGGAAGGAATGGAGGATTCTAAAGCCGAATCTTACAGCCTCTTGCAAATGTAGAACCCCAATCCAAGTACGAATGTACTAAAATTAAGATTAGAGAACTGGTAGCTGAGATTGAGAAGAAGCTGTGTCTAAGCCCCAAACCATCACTTAACTCTTAGGATGTAGATCTACTAGGGTAAAGCATGAGTCACGATTGATATCACAGTTCCTGTCGCCCTAAACTTACTCCCTGGGATTAGGAGAATTTTGATTTATGAATAGCTGTATCTTGATGGCAGAAATTATCCAAGACCCTCAGCTGCGCTACACATCTGATACTCAAACTCCGATCACGGAAATGATAGTGCAGTTTTCTGGGTTGCGGCCAGATGACCCCCCAGCCACCCTTAAAGTTGTGGGGTGGGGTAATCTCGCTCAGGAAATTCAAGAGCGTTATCACCAAGGCGATCGCGTGGTGATTGAAGGTCGTTTGAATATGAATACAATTGAGCGGCCCGAAGGCTTTAAGGAAAAACGTGCTGAACTAACGGTACAGCGCATCCACAGCCTAGATGGCACTTCTAGTAGCGCTGCTGTTCCTGCCGCAGCCACAGCCGCTAGAGTAGCCTCTGCTCCCGCTGCTGCCCGTACGCCTGCTACTCCTGCGACCCAAACTGCGCCTGCCATGAGCACAGCTGACGCTGCCCGTACGCCTGCTACTCCTGCCGCGACCCGCTCTAAGCCTCCAGCTCCTCCAGCGGTAGAACCAGACTACGATGACATTCCGTTCTAGCAACCCCTAGAACCATCAACCCTAGAACCATCAAACAGTTCTGTTCAGAGCATCAGTTGTATTTCTGGTGCTTATTTTGCTTTGTCTATTTTGTTTCCTCAGAGGAACTCTTGCAGAAACTCAAAGGGGTCATCATCCCAGCAGGGTTCTGGCCAACGGGTGAGCAGATTGCGGATGATATCTGTCTCAACGTCGTGAATATCGTCTCGCTCAAATAGACCCCCAAGAGCCGTTAAATCTCGTTCTCGCATGGGCGCTAAAGGAGCCGCGTAGCTATCGATCAGGCTAGAAAAACCGTATCCTGCCTCGGACTCAGGCGATCGCCGATTTCTTGCTTCTGAGGTTTGGGCAGGCACAAGCCCTAACGGCCCCAATCGCTCTGAAGCAACGGATGAGGTGGACTGGCTATCTCCAAATCTTGATTTAACAGCGTTCAGTCGTCGAGCGGGGCTAGAACGAGCCGCTTGAGCACGTAAGAGATTTAACTCTGCCGGAAACGAAGTCGCATCGTCCGTGGGTGAAGGATTAAACATGGAGTGCACCAAATAGCCGCCTGAATGCAGTCGCACCGTCGAGCGGAGGAGAAATTCACTGAAGCATGGCTTACAGGTCTAGGCACTAGAGGTTAACCAGGTGCAGCCATGTTGCGTTTTTTCAGTAGATGCACAACCCTAATTACTGTTACAGCGTCTTGACTAAGCTCACACCCAAATTTTGTTTAAGTCAGTTGTGCAGGTTTAGCGCTGTGATGGCTTGATTGATTTCGTACTTACCCTGTTCTCAACCTTACATCCCCTTACTGGGGTGTAATCAACCAAAATTTACGTTTTTTCACGCGTTCTGGTTGACAAGGCTGTTACCAGGCATTGTAGTAGTCCTACTAGGTAAACTGGCTAGGGCTGCGGCAAAAGCATTAGATTCAAGCTTAATTGAGAACCCAGAGCAGTGAACTCTGTCTAAAGTAGAGCTACTTCTGAGGCGATCGCTTAGCTGCTGCGACTTCTGCCACCAAGTGGTCTAGCTCCGTCTGCATCTGATGACAAACTTGCTGGTAACAAACTTCTACGTAAGCGCGATCGCTAGCAGCGGCTCGACCAGAGCGCTCAAACACAATGGGCGCACAAATACGAGTGTGAATTTGTATGGGGAGCGGAATGTGGGGCAAAGGCCCAATTCCTAATCCCCAAGGCAATCCTAAGTACAGGGGAAACACCACCGGATCAATCCCTAGTAACCAGGGCATCCCCCACTCGTGTAATTGCTGAGCCTGCTCGTAAAAATCGCCGAGGACGAAGAAGGTATCATGTGCCCCTTCCGAAATCACCGGAACCATGGGTACACCTTCGCGCAGGGCTAATTTTATAAAGCCTCGTCGTCCAGCAAACTGGATTTGGTGGCGTTGGCTATGAGGCCGAAAGACATCTTGCGGTCCGCCAGGATAAACCAGCACCGCAGCCTCCCGACGTAAAGCAGCGATCGCCATTTGCGGGTGGGCAATCACAGCCCCAATCTGAGCCGCAGCTTGAGCCACCCAGGGAAGAGGTGCTTGCCAAACACTGGGATGCATCAGGCCATAGGCTAAGCGCTCTGGGCCAAAGCGTTGCACCCAGTCATACAAAAGCATAAACATATCCGGGGCAACCAACCCGCCATTATGAGAGCCCACAATGAGCATTGGGCCTTGCTGAGGCACGTGCTGCCAACCGTCTGTTTGAACTTGGAAATAGTGATGGTATAGCCAACCCCAAATCGGCATCCAAGCTTGAAGAACTTGTGGATCGCGTGCTGCTAAAGACCAACCATCAAAGCGATGGGTAGCATTTAGGCGATCGCCTGAGGGACGGTAAAGAAAAGGGTTTAAATCGGGAAACAATGGCTTCTAACTGCTCTATGGAATCAAATTGCGTTCTTTAGCCTAGTCTAGGGTCGCACCCGTTGCCAAATCCAAATGAGTGCGGTCATCGGCAGCAGATTGGACTAGCGTCACCCCAAACACCTGAGCAAATGCGATCGCGACCTGTTGTTGCACTTGCTCTAGCTTCACGTCAGGCACAAACTCAGCCAAACTGCCCACAGGTTTGTCAACGATGCCACAGGGCACAATGTGTTGAAAACCAGATAAGTCAGGACAAACGTTGAAGGCAAAGCCATGCATCGTAATCCAACGGCTGACTTTAATCCCAATCGCTGCCAGTTTGCGGCCTTCCACCCAAACTCCTGTCAACCCAGCATAGCGCTCTCCCTGCAATCCATACGCTGCCAGCACTTGCAGCAACACTTCTTCTAGCTGCCGTAGATACCAATGCAAGTCTTTGCGATAGCGGTTCAGGTTCAAAATGGGATAGCCCACCACCTGTCCTGGGCAGTGATAAGTGACTTCTCCGCCCCGCTCCACTCGACACAATTGGAAATCGCTTTGGGCAGGATTAAACTTGAGAAAATCTAAACTAGCACCTTGGCCGAGGGTATAAACGGGGGGGTGTTCTAACAGCAGCAACACGTCGCTGAGTTCTGGGTTTTCGCGCCGTTGAGCGACGAGCGATCGCTGCCAACCCCAAGCCACCTCGTAAGGTACCAACCCCGGTGTGTAGAGCCGACAGTCAGCAGGGGTCAGATCTGGTACGGAGACCTTGAATGGGGGTGTACTCAATTCCATTAACAAAATCAAGCGAAATTTAACGCAATTTCAGGATTTATGTGACGTAGCGAAATCAAGAATTATCAATAGATGCAAAAGATTTTAAAGGCCCCTGTTCTCCAGAATACAAAGTGCTAGGGTGAAACTAACACCCAAATTCCAAGGGAAGGAAGCTTTATGAAGCTTGTTATCCAGGGCAAAAACATTGAAATCACCGATGCGATTCATGAGTATGTGCATCAGAAGATTGAAAAGGCGGTTAACCACTTTCAGAATTTAACGACCGAAGTTGACGTGCATCTGTCTGTGGCCCGCAACCCTCGGATAAACCCTACCAAACAAACCGCAGAAGTCACAATTTACGCCAACGGGACTGTGATTCGGGCTGAGGAGAGCAGCGAAAACCTCTACGCAAGCATTGACCTAGTTGCTGACAAAATCGCCCGCCAACTCCGCAAGTTCAAAGAAAAGCGGCAAGACAAGAATCAAGTCCAAATCCGTACAGGCGTTGTAGTAGAGCAGCGACCTGTGGAGACTTTGATTGGCGATCGCACGCCAGAACTCCCAGAAGACGTAGTGCGAACCAAGTATTTCGCCATGCCACCGATGACCATTCACGAAGCACGGGAGCAGTTAGAGTTAGTCGATCATGACTTCTATATGTTCCGGAATGCTGAGACGGGTGAAATCAACGTGGTTTACGAACGGAATCACGGTGGCTACGGGGTGATTCAGCCTCGCAACCCTAACGGCCAGACCGCTACGAATGGCAAAAATGGTAAGACTGCCCATAGTGATCATGCTGCGGTAGAAAAGCTGAATTCTGTGAAGCTATAACCTGCCTCTACTAGCTAACTAGTTCCCATACCAAAACCAGGAGGGAGGATGAAGTCACCATCTTTCCTCCTTTTTGCTATTCCCCTATGTTGGTTGTTCTGGTTAAGGTTTTGTGCCCCACAAATACGGCTGATTAGGCTTTTTGGCTGTCTGTGGGCAGTTGTCGCAAGGCTTTTAGAGACTCCTCAACATGAGCCTGGAAGTTGAGTTGAGAGTTAAAAATATGGCGCACAATGCCTTGGCGATCGATTACATAAGTCACACGACCAGGCAGTAAACCCAACGTAGCAGGCACACCGTAGAGCTTTCTAGCCTGAGAGCCACTGTCACTCAGCAAGGTAAAAGGCAGTTGGTACTTCGCTGCAAATTGTTGATGAGATTCGGGAGAATCAGCGCTAATACCGATCACCTCTGCGCCTGCGTCTTGAAACACAGTGTAGCTATCCCGAAACGCGCAGGATTCTTTGGTACAGCCAGGAGTGTCGTCTTTGGGGTAGAAGTACAGCACAATGTTCTTCTGGCCGATCAAGTCTTTGAGGTTGACGGGTGCTCCGGTTTGGTCAGGTAGCGTAAAATCGGGAGCGACACTACCTACTTCAACTTTGCCTTTGGTTTGCATCACTTTAAAGGGGCGATCGCGATAACTTTATTCACGTGTCTTCACAATTTGCAAGACACTTTTGTTATCCTATCGCGACCCAGGTCATCGACAGCTGACACTATCCGCGCAATAAGCCCTTCAACTCCCGCCATAACAGCGGTTCTCCTTGTTTGGCAGCGGGATACGTGAACACCCCTTGCGTGGGACTAAACAGTAGAGCCAACAAAAACAGCCCCGACACCACCAAAACAATCGCAGGCCCAGAAGGCACATTGTAGAAATAGCTGAGATACATGCCACTGACACTGGCCGTAATGCCAATGCCCGCCCCCAATAACATGACGTGGTGTAGCCGCTGCACTAGCAGATAAGCTGTAGCTCCCGGCGTAATCAAGAGCGCCAAGACTAGAATGACACCCACTGTTTTCATGCTGGCGACAATCGTCAGGGCAATTAGCACCATCAGCCCAAAGTTGAGGAGATTGACAGGTAAGCCTGCGGCTTGCGCTCCTAAGGGGTCGAAAGTGTAAAACAGTAATTCTTTGTAAAGTAGGACGACGACTAGTAAAACAAAAGCTGAGATCAAAGCTGTGTCTAATACTTCCTGTCGGGTTACGCCCAAAATATTGCCAAACAGAAAGTGATTCAGGTCAATCTTGTTATCTTTCTGAATCAGCGTAATCAGCGTGACTCCGAGGGCAAAAAAGGCCGAGAACACAATCCCCATCGCTGCATCTTCTTTAATCGGCGATCGCGCTCGAATCCAAGCGATCGCCATCGTACTTGAGACACCCGCAATAAACGCTCCGACAAAAATATTGGCTCCCACTATAAACGCGATCGCCAAACCAGGCAGCACCGAATGACTAATCGCGTCTCCTAGCAGGGCCAAGCGTTGCACCATCAAGTAGCTGCCCACGACCGCGCAGATCAGCCCGACCAAAATCGCAATCACCAGCGATCGCTGCATAAACTCGTACTGCAAAGGCTCTAGCAGTGCTTGCAACATTAGGCGGCTGCTCCAGCATGGAATACAACTTTGCCACCATAAGCTCGGTAAAGGTTTTCGCTGCTGAGCACTTGTTCGCGAGGACCACTGGCAATTAATTCTGTGTTGAGCAAAATCAAGTCATCGAAATGGGTAATCGATTCGCCCAAGTCGTGATTAATCACCACCACCATTTTGCCTGCATGGGCTAGCTCATGAAAAATCTGGAAAATTACATCCTGCGTTTTTTGGTCAATACCCACGAAGGGCTCATCGAAGCAATAAATGTCTGCTTCCTGGGCTAGCGATCGCGCCAAAAAGACTCGCTGTTGCTGCCCCCCGGAAAGCTGACCAATCGGACGATGCCGATAAGCGCTCATCCCCACCCGCTCTAGAGCTGCTGCTGCTAAATGACGACTCGTGGCCGAAAAGCGGCGGAACCAGCCTGTTTTACGCACACGGCCCATCATCACCACATCCCAGACAGTGGCAGGGTAAGTCCCGTCAATCTGCGATCGCTGGGGCACATAAGCGACTCGTGCCAATTGATCGGCTAGCGGCTGATTGCCTAATAAAACCGTACCGTGGTTGCTAGGAAGCAAGCCCAACATCGCTTGCAGCAGCGTGCTTTTACCTGCGCCGTTCGGACCAATAATCCCGACTAACCGCCCAGGCTTAATCATGAAGTTGATATTTCTGAGTGCCTGCACCGCTCGGTACTGCACCGCCAACTGACGCACCGAAATTGTGTCATTGCCATTCATATAGACTATTTGCGCATCTGATCTCTGGGTTGAACCTATATCAAAAGGCGGGGGTTGCGTCTTCATGGCAAGATCTCCAATGGCCTGAGCAAAAATGAAAGGAATATGAAATTAGGGTAACTTAAAAAGTGAAAGAAATATGAAAACATATGTCAATTCTTGCTATAGCCTCCACTTCATCCCCCGCCTCAGGTCTTGATAAACAGGGTTATCGATATCGACAGGCGATCGCTGGCTTCTTGCTTAGTTTTCTTTTAGGTGGCTGTGCTCTAGAGTCCCCGTCTACCCCGAATCGCTCTACTGCCAATAGCACGGCTAAGCCTAGCGTGGTTTCTACCAGCACTATCCTCACAGACTTAACCGCTCAAATTGCTGAAGACGAAATCCAGCTAACTGGCATTCTCGAGCCTGGAGCCGATCCTCACGTTTATGAACCTGTGCCAGCCGACAGCCGAGAATTAGAAAAAGCCGACCTGATTCTCTACAACGGCTACAACCTGGAGCCTAGCCTGATTAAGCTGATGAATGCTGCTGGGGGAGGTGCGCGGAAAGTGGCAGTGGGCGAAGTTGTGAAACCGCTACAGCTCCAAAAAGGAGAACGAGAAACAGTCCCCGATCCGCATGTTTGGGGCAGTGTCAAAAATGTGATTCAAATGGTCGCAGCGATTCGAGATGCCTTAATTGAACTCTCCCCCGACGATCGCGATCGCTTTACCCAAAATGCCACTCAACTTACCACCCAGCTCCAAGAATTAGATGCCTGGATTGCTCAACAAATCCAAACCATTCCACCAGAGAAACGGCGCTTAGTCACCACTCACGATGCCTTCCAGTACTATGCCCGCACTTACGACCTCGACATTATTGGTACCCTAATCGGCATCAGCACCGAAGAACAGCCCAGCGCTCAGACTGTGCAGCGGCTAGTCGAGGCGGTGAAGTCCGCTCAAGTGCCTGCTATTTTTGCCGAAACCACAATTAATTCAGCTCTGATCAAAACCGTGGCTCAAGAAGCAGGCGTCCAGCTTGCCCCGCGATCGCTCTACTCAGACTCGATTGGTGCTCCTGGAAGTGACGGTGACTCCTACATCAACATGATGGTGATCAATACCCGCACTATTGTCGAAGCGTTAGGTGGCAAGGTAACACCGTTTCAGCCAAGTCGCCCATCTCAAAGCACCCCGCAAAAGTAGAACGTAGAGCAGGCATCCTGTCCACTCTTCAAATGTTTTAGATCAGCGGTTCCACTAGCTAGCTTTGCCCTAACGTGAACTTGCAGGTTGGCAATCTGCAAGGCGTACTTGGTTGCCAGTAATAGCCACGGTGACAAGAGGTAGAGCCGCCTTTGCAGGCCCTTTAAGTACGCGCCCCTTCGCGTCAAACTCGGAATCATGGCAAGGGCAGAAAAAACGATTTTGTTGAGGTTGCCAATCGACTACACAACCTCGGTGAGGACAAACAGGCTTAATCGCATAGGCTGCGATTTGAGCTTGCTCATTGATCACTAGATAGGCTGTGGCTTGCTTAGGCAATCCTTTGACCGGAATGCGGCTACCTGGCTTGGCACTACTTAGTAGCGATTTCACTTGAAGGGGTTGCCCTTTGCGATCCAATGCGACTTGACTAGGCGAGGTACTGGAACAAGCTGGAGTCATAGCAGTGGTTAGATCATGCTGATGCCCTTCATGCCCCTGCGCCAAGGGAGGACGCAAGTAACCCAAAGTGACTGAGGCGATCGCACTGCCAGCCAAGTACTTCAGAAAATGCCGTCGATTGCCTAACTCAGTCCAAGTTTGCGAGTTTTGGGATGCACGGCCTGTCATAGAAGCACCTAAAATACAGTTTTATTTACAAATCTTCACACCATTTCAACATAGCTAAGCTCAAAGAATTGGGCAACAATACTGAGACTCAATTAGAGCGAATATTGATGAAGTTTGCATAAACTCACCTACCGATCGCGAAACTTTCTCCACTCAAGTCCTAAACCTGAGCGAATGGCTTAACTTTCTGATACAAGTGGAGGATAAGCTGCTAGTGAAGAACCAATAATGGCTGCATCTGATATAGATATTGACCTTGCGCCGTTTATTGACCACACCCTTCTCAGCCCCATCGCCAGCCCAGAGAAGGTTGAGCAGTGGTGCGATGAGGCCATACGCTTTAAGTTTGCGGCGGTTTGCGTCTCTCCCATTTTCGTGCGTCAAGCGACCCATCTTCTCCACAACCAGCGACCCAAAGTTTGCACCGTCATTGGCTTTCCCACAGGCGCTACCACCTCTGCTGTCAAGCTCTACGAAGCTCAAGAGGCCGCAGAAAATGGAGCCACTGAATTGGATGTGGTGCTGAATCTAAACTGGCTCAAAACTGGAAAAACCAATGAGCTGTTTCAGGAAATTGCCGCCATCCGAGAAGCGACTGATCAAACAATCAAGGTCATCTTAGAAACCACCCTCCTCACCCCTGCCGAAAAGCAGTTAGCGGCGGAGATTTGCATGGACGCTGGAGCGGCATTTCTCAAAACGAGCACCGGATGGCATGGGGGAGCAACGGTTGACGATGTCCGCCTATTAAAAGAAATAACGCGGGACCGAGTAGGGATCAAGGCATCGGGGGGCATTCGTACTGCTGATCAAGCCCTAGATTTAATTGTGGCAGGGGCAACTCGCTTGGGTACGTCCCACAGCGTCGATCTCCTACGTCAACGCGATACCCTAGAAAGGGTGAGAGGTACGGGGCAAGAAGCTGATGGGTAGCGACCCCAACTTTTTGTTGCTGCTCTCTTGCCTGTAACCCTTGCCTTGACTTCTGTATGAGTCGAACTTATAAAGCCACTGGAATTAATCTCAAGGGTGCCCCTCTCGGCGAGTCCGATCGCTTGCTCACCATCTTGACGCGGGAACATGGATTGATTCGGGTTGTGGCACCAGGGGCACGCAAGCACCACTCCAAACTGGGGGGGCGGAGCGGCCTGTTTGTCGTCAATGAACTACTGATTTCAAAGGGGCGATCGCTCGATAAAATTAGCCAAGCAGAAACCTTGGAATCTTACCCAGGGTTAAGCCAAGACTTAGCTAAGTTAACTGCCAGCCAGTACTTAGCAGAGTTGGTTCTCTGTCAGGCGCTGAGCGATCAACCCCAAGAAGAGTTATTTTGCCTATTCAATGAACACTTGTGTCGCTTGGAGAGCTTATCTAGTAGCAGTGCGGGTAAGGGTTTAGCATCGTTTGGTGTTTTGGCCCGTTTAACTCAAGCGATCTTCCACCTACTCGCTTTGGCAGGGGTCGCACCCCAGGTACAAATCTGCTGCATCACTCAACGTCCTCTCACTCCAGCCTTGAACGATGACAACTGGCGGATTGGCTTCAATATAGCAGCAGGGGGTGCGATCGATTTGGCAGAACTAGAGCGCTTAGGAGAACGAACTGGATCACCGTCTCGCGATAAAAATGCTGGATTTTATTCTGCTAGAGGCACGCAGGACAGCCCTGCAAAACCGATCCTGCGCGATCGCCACTCCTCTACTGTGACTGCTATTGCTCCATCTACAGGTCAGGCGATCGCTGCTGCTGCCAACTATCACATCGTGAACCATCAGCAAAAACCTGCTGTTGCCAGTCTCCAACTCAACGCAGTTGAACTATCTCTTTTGCAACAACTTGCTCAACCTGAACTCCTTCAGTTAGATGCGTTTTCTGTAGAATTTGAGCAAAATGCGTTTAATACCTTGGCTTACCAAGCTGCATGGCTCAAGGTCGAGCGGATTCTACGCCAGTGTGCCCAATATCATTTCGAGCGTCCGATTCGCTCCGCTGCCTTGATTGATACCTGTTTCCTGTCTGTGCCAACTGCTCCCTAACTGCCTCAACTATGATGCGATTGTCGGATTCTGATTTGCAACTGCTGGCTTTGCCATCCCTCAACCATGCCAACTCTGGGATGGAAGTTGGTAACCGCTATCATTCCCACTCCAACGGCGATCGCGACGCCTTTGCGGGAGAAGATCAAGCTAGATTTAATCCAGCCACTAGTCGCCTTTCTCAAGAAGATTTAGCTGAGGTCGTTAAAGCAGAGCAGCACAAGGAAGTGGCAGACGAAACTTCTCAATTTTCTGCGACAGAAGATGAGCGATCGCCAACCGTCGATCATCATAATGGCCCTAGCAATAGTGGCCCTAGCACCTTAGCAGGTTTAGCCCCTGCCCCTGGAAACAGCCATTTAACGCCTAGCAATGGCAATGGCACTACTCTCCACAGCGAACCTCCCGATGTAGAGCCAGACTTTGAGCAGGGGTTTCTGCCAGTTCTCAAAAATCGTAATTTTCTAGCCTTGTGGAGCGGCCAAGTTTTTTCGCAATTGGCCGACAAAGTTTACTTAGTGCTAATGATCGCGCTGATCGCGACTCGCTTCCAAGCGGAAGACCAAACGATTAGCGGCTGGGTCTCTTCGATCATGATTGCCTTTACGATTCCAGCCGTTTTGTTTGGCTCTGTCGCCGGAGCGCTAGTCGATCGCTGGCCGAAGAAGCCTGTGCTGGTCATTACAAATTTGTTGCGGGGTGGTTTGGTCTTAACCTTGCCCCCACTGCTCTGGATTTCTCAAGGTTGGGCACCGCTCGGAGGCTTCCCCATCGGCTTTGGCCTCTTACTAGGCGTGACTTTTCTAGTCTCAACCTTGACTCAGTTTTTTGCCCCAGCGGAACAATCTGCCATTCCCTTGATGGTAGAGCGACGGCATTTGTTGTCAGCCAATTCCCTCTATACAACCACCATGATGGCTTCTGTAATTATTGGCTTTGCCGTGGGGGAGCCGCTACTAGCGATCGCTGACCACATCATGACGCAAATCAGTGGCGGTCTCAGTATTGGCAAAGAGCTTGTGGTAGGCGGTGGCTATGCGATCGCGGGTTTAATTTTGCTATTGCTGAAAACTAATGAAAAAGTAACCGTCACTCAAGAAGAATCTCCCCACATCTGGCAAGACGTGCGTGAGGGACTGGACTACTTGAGGCAGCATACCCGGGTCCGCAGCGCTCTGATACAACTGGTAATTCTATTCTCAATTTTTGCCGCTCTAGCAGTGTTGGCAGTTCGTTTGGCAGAAGTCATTCCAGGGATAAAATCTTCGCAGTTTGGCTTCCTACTGGCTGCTGGTGGTGTCGGCATGGCGGGTGGAGCGGCTGTTTTAGGGCAATTCGGTCAACGTTTTTCTCACAATCAGCTGAGCCTGATTGGCTCGATTGGCATGACAGGTTCTCTACTCGGACTCGCGGTGTTTACCCATCAGCTTTGGCCTGTATTGCTACTACTTACCGCCCTAGGTGGCTTTGCCGCCATTATTGGGGTGCCCATGCAAACCACGATCCAAGAAGAAACCCCGGAAGAAATGCGAGGGAAGATCTTTGGTTTGCAAAATAATGCCATTAATATTGCTTTGAGTTTGCCCTTGGCTTTAGCGGGTGTGGCTGAGACATTTCTGGGTTTGCGGGCTGTATTTGTCAGCTTGGCACTGTTGGCGATCGCAGGAGGGCTCCTGACCTGGTATATTTCCCGTACAGGATCAAATCCGTTAGCCAACACTGACAAATCATAAGTTGACACTCATCTGAATGCACATTGCTTGGCTTGGAAAAAAATCGCCCTTTTGCGGCAACGTTACTTATAGCCGGGAAGTTACCAACAATCTGCTAGATCGGGGATACCAGGTTAGCTTTCTCCACTTTGCCCAGGAAGAAGACACCGCAGCAGCCTGGTCAGACTATCAGGAAGTCTCCATTCCCTTTCTTTACAAATCTCAGGTTTACACCATTCCCACCCTCAAATCCAGCAAAGTTCTGGCGCAGGCGCTCCGGGAACTCAAGCCTGATATTGTCCACGCTTCCTTAACGCTATCGCCCCTCGACTTTTTACTGCCAGAGATTTGTGCTGAGCTAGATTTGCCCTTGGTGGCTACCTTTCATCCTGCTTTCGATCGCAGGCGTAGGCTAACTTCGAGTACTCAGCACTTGACGTACCAGCTCTACGCACCTTTTCTCGCCAACTACGATAGTGTCATTGTCTTTTCTGATATTCAACGAGATTTGTTGGTACGCTTAGGCGTTTCTCCGGACAGAGTGGCGGTGATTCCGAACGGAGTTGATGTTCAAAAATATTCTCCAGGTTCTTCCCGTCTCAAAGCGGAGTTAGATGCCCAACAAGTCTATGTTTATCAAGGCCGCATTGCTTTAGAGAAAAACGTTGAGTCTTTACTACGTGGCTGGAAACAGGCGAATATGGGACCGGACTGCAAGCTAGTCATTGTGGGAGACGGCCCCCTGAGACCCTCACTAGAACCGTTTTATGGCTCAGATGCAGGCATTCTATGGTTAGGGTTTGAAGCCAACGAGCAGCGCCGCATCGAGATTTTGTGCGGTTCAGATGTATTTATCTTGCCTTCTTTTGTAGAGGGGTTATCGTTGTCTCTGTTAGAGGCAATGGCCTGTGGCGTTGCTTGTATCGCGACCGACGCTGGGGCAGACGGGGAAGTTTTAGCGGGAAGTGGAGTCAGTGGGGATGCGGGCGTCATTTTGAAGCCCCAAGGCGTGCATGGTCAATTACGCCACATTTTGCCCATGTTCCGTAACTTACCGGAACTGGCGGCTTTGTTAGGCCAAAAGGCCCGCCAACGAGTTCTAGAACGCTACACCCTGAATGGCAACATCACACAGATAGAAGAGCTTTACGCCCAGGTATTACAACGAGGGCGGGTTCAAGTTGGTAGCCGAGTTGAATCAGCCTATTAGAGGGCAGGGCTGTTTCATACAACGAAAGCGTTCCGAACCAGGCCCCCCTAGCCCCCCAAATTTGGGGGGAACAAGACTCAAAGTCCCACAGAATTGGGGGATTTAGGGGGCAGTGCAGGGAGTTGAACCACATTTCAATTTTCCTCTTGTAACATGAAACAGCCCTGCTATTAGAGGGGGTTGGTTCTCAGCTCAGGGTATTGCCGCAGAAGGTAGAGGCCAACCTAGACGGGTGGGCTGCTGATAAACTCGCTTCAAGGTGTTGACATCTCTCGGAGAAATAGCGGCTGGATTGCGCACTTGCGAAAAATAAAGGGCGTCAGTTTGCAGAGGGCTATGGCCCCAAAGACCCAAGGCGTGACCTAGTTCGTGGCGAGCTGCGGCCTGGATGTATTGAGGAGTTTGGCTAGGACGCAACCAAATTGTGCAGTAGTGAAGTAGAACAGGTAACGCATTACCCGCTTGCTTGGTGTAAAGTTCGTAGCGGGTTTCGGCGGAGCGGACTCGGTAATTGCGATCGCCAGGTTTCGATCCCCCTTTGGTTAAAGGAGGCGGCGATCGCCAAATCGTAATATCTGCTTGCTCCGAGTGTTCAACTAATTGCAAGGGTAGGTAAGCTTGCCATTCCACCACTGCTTGTTTCACTGCCTGCGTCCAAACCTGAGCTTGAGCATTTAGTTTTGCTACTCCTAGCGTCGATGCTGTAGCAATCGGTGACTCAACATAAACCTTGACAGGAAACTGGGACCAAATTAAGCCCCCTACGGGCAGCGGTTGCATTTGATCAAAGTAGCCACCCTGATTTGAGCGATCGCGCCAGTCGGCCAGTGCCCTCGGCAAAGGGTGAACTTGGAGAGGCGGTAACTCTAGGCTAGATGAGGGGCTAGACGGAGCGGCGCTGACCCAAAGCGCAATAGTCACAACCATCCCAATGGTGCCTAAAACCAACCCTAAACTGCGAAGCTGCTTCAGTTGGCGATCGCACGACCTCTGACCATTTTTTGTATACGAAAAAGGCGATCGGTTTCTACCCAGCAGTAGCAGCGATCGCCTCTGTAACCAATGCATGACCTTCAACAAAATGCCAGACAATTCTATCGATTAAACCATCCAGCACTAAGACCCACCGTTAAGGACATAAAGACCACCACCAAAGTCCAGGTGACTCGGTTCAATGTGGTTTCAGCACTCTTGGTGCTCGTGAAGAGTTGGGCTTGCCCACCAATACCACCAAGGCCATCTCCCTTAGGACTGTGTAGCAGAACTAGGACAATCAGGCCCAGCGCTGACAAGGCCCATATTACTTGAATGATCGTAGTCAGTGTCATTGCAGCCAGCTCAATTGCAGTAGGTTTAACGAAATAGAAATTCTACAGAGACACCCGGACAGGGGTTCGATTCGCCCGCACATCAAGAGTAGCTGGCTGAATCATGGAACGACCTGTCATTTCCGGTGGCTGCGGTAGTTTCAGAATATCCAAAATTGTTGGGGCAATGTCTGCCAAACAACCATCCGAGCGCAGGGAAACATCGGTTCCATGACCCGGAATTTTCAGCCCTTCCCCTTCTACCAGAATAAAAGGAACTGGATTAGTCGTGTGGGCTGTCCAAGCGCTACCCCGCTCATCCCGCATATACTCGGCGTTGCCGTGGTCAGCCGTAATCAAGGCGGTGCCGCCAGCTTTGCCAATACTCTCTAACAAGCGGCCCAAACATCGGTCCACTGTTTGCAGCGCCTGCACTGTCGCTTCAATCTGTCCCGTATGCCCCACCATGTCGGGGTTGGCATAGTTGATCACAATCAGTGAGTAAATCTGCTTTTCAATTGCGGCGATCGCCACATTTGTCACTGCTTCGGCTGACATGGCAGGGGCGCGATCGTAAGTAGCCACCATCGGACTGGGAACAAGCTCTCGGTCTTCCCCAGCAAATGGTTCTTCAATCCCGCCGTTGAAGAAGTAGGTGACGTGAGCGTACTTTTCCGTTTCAGCGGTGCGGAACTGGTTTAAGCCATGACTTGCAATAACTTCGCCTAAGATATTGCTAAGGTTCTGCGGCTCAAACGCTACTAAGACGGGCAGATTTGAGTCGTATTGCGTGAAGGTAGCAAAGGTTAACGGTTGAACTTGCTCTCGCTCAAACCCCTTAAAGTTGGGATCGACAAAAGCTTGAGTAAGTTGACGAGCCCGATCGGGACGGAAGTTGAAGAAGATCACGCCATCTCCCGGTGCGATCGCGCCTGGCGCAATCCGAGTAGGGAGTAGAAACTCATCCGTTGTGCCTTCTGTGTAAGCAGCCAGCAGCACTTCCAGAGCCGAGCGACCATCTCCAGAGCCATCCGTTGTCATTACGTCATAGACCCGTTGTACCCGATCCCAACGGTGATCGCGGTCCATACTGTAATAGCGACCACAAAGAGTGGCAATACGACCCACACCAATGTGATCGATGTAGGCTTGGAGGCTAAGAAGGGTCTCCTTACCATCGTTCGGTTGGGTGTCCCGACCATCGGTGATGGCATGGATACAGACATCCGCGATCGCTTGGTGCTTAGCTAAGTCCAGTAGCCCAAACAGATGGCTGAGATGAGAGTGAACTCCACCTTCGGAGCAAAGTCCGACCAAGTGCAGCTTAGTACCTCGCTGCTTCACCTCTTGACAAACCTTAACTAGAGCGGGATTGCTGAGCAGGGTACCGTCTTCTACTGCATCGGAAATTCGCACCAACTCTTGCGGCACAATTCGCCCCGCTCCAATGTTGAGATGGCCGACTTCAGAGTTTCCCATCTGACCTTCAGGCAAACCCACATCCTTGCCCGAGGTCCGAATCAAAGTTTTAGGATAAACGGCCCAAAGGCTATTCATCACGGGTGTTTTGGCGGCGGCAATGGCATTGCCATCAGTTTCTTCCCGGTATCCCCAACCATCTAAGATGACTAGCACCACCGGAGAAACAGGTGCTTGCGCCATACTAAGTTGCCCTTTCATTCAGTGATTTCTCCGCAATCATACCATCGAGTTCTAAATCTAAAATTGCTGATATTACGAGAATCTTAAGTAAGGCTGGATTAAGCTTGCGCTTGGGTCTTTTTAGATTTCTCTTTTTCGCGTTGTTTTTCGCGTTTCGCCGCTACTTTAGCCGCCTTCTCAGCTTCTATAGCAGCCAGCTTAGCTTTTTCTTTTTCTTCAGCAACCTTCTCTAAATAGTAATGATAATCTCCCAAATAAACTCGGAATTCTCCATCTCGAATTTCCACAATTTTATTAGCGACCTGAGAAATAAAATAGCGATCATGGGAGACGATAATTGCTGTTCCATCATAATTTTGGAGCGCTTCTTCCAGCATTTCTTTGGCTGGAATATCCAAATGGTTGGTAGGCTCATCCAGAATCAAGAGGTTAGCGGGCTGGAGCAGCATTTTAGCTAGAGCTAGACGGGCTTTCTCGCCCCCACTCAGTGCTTCTACACGCTTATAAACGGTATCGCCGCTAAACAAAAATCGTCCTAATAATGTCCGGACTTCCTCATTTTTCCAGTCAGGCACCTCATCATGAATTGTCTCCATGACGGTCTTATTGAGATCCAAAGCTTCGGCTTGATTTTGCTCGAAGTAGCTAGGAATGACGTTATGATCCCCTAACTTAACGCTGCCCTCGGTCGCTTGCTCCATGCCCATAATTAAGCGGAGAACAGTCGATTTGCCAGCTCCATTCGGACCTAGAAAAGCCACGCGATCGCCACGCTCAATTAAAAGCTCTGCCCCTAAAAACAGAATCTTCTCGTCGTAGGTATGAACCAAATTTTCGATCATCACCACTTCCCGACCACTCCGGGGGGCAGGGGGAAAGCGGAAGTGTAGGGTGCGGACATCCCCGATAGGAGCTTCAATTCGCTCAACTTTTTCTAGCTGCTTTTCACGGCTCTTAGCCTGGGTACTGCGAGTTGCGCTAGCGCGGAAACGATCTACAAAAGCTTGTTGCTTATCGAGTTCTTTTTGCTGCCGTTCGTAGGCACTAAGTTGGGCATCGCGCAGCTCAGACTTCTGTTGCAGATAGGCTGAGTAGTTGCCTAGGTAGGTGGTCGAAACTCCACGCTCGGTCTCTACAATTTGGGTGCAAAGGCGATCTAAAAATTCTCGGTCATGGGAGACAATCACCAGAGGGGTGGTCAATCCTTTGAGATAGGTTTCCAGCCACTCGATCGTTTCTAGATCTAGGTGGTTCGTCGGCTCGTCGAGCAACAGAAGATCAGGGGACTGGAGCAAAATTTTGCCCAAACTCATCCGCATCTGCCAACCCCCACTAAAGGCGCTGACTAAGCGATCGCTATCTTCAGGTTCAAAACCAATTTCTGGCAAGATCTTTTCAATCTGCGCTTCTAATCCATACCCATCTAAAGCCTCAAACTGCCGCTGGAAGCGATCCATCTTGCGGATGAGAACGTCTAATTCTGCGGGAGTAGCAGTTTCCATTTGCCGATGGATTTCTGACAAGGCGATATGCGCTTGGTTCGCCTCTTCAAAGGCTTGCCACATCTCTTCTCGGACAGTCCGAGTTGGATCTACATCAAACTCCTGAGTTAAATGGGCGATCCGCAAGCTCGCAGGTCGAATCACCTCGCCCGCCGTTGGCTCGATCTCTCCCACAATAATCTTTAGCTGGGTCGATTTCCCTGCCCCGTTTACCCCGACTAAACCAATGCGATCGCCTGGTTTGACTTCCCAGCTGACATCTTTTAGAACTTCGCCAGTGGGGTAAATTTTGCTAATACGCTCTAACCGTAGCATTCAGAGCCTCCGAGGCAGGTAGGGTGGGGAGAGTTGGCACAAGGCAGGAATGCAGTTTTTCTAGCGATCGCCAAGCGCTGAATCTGCAACAAAATTTAATTATAGTTGGCGGTCAACGATCCTTATCAGAACCTTGGGTCTAAAACCCCGTCCTTCTAGGACGGCTTTTGATAGAATTGTGCTAGCTGCCAAGGTGAAACTCCTTTGCCATCGTGAAACGGTTAAGACACACTTTTAGGCATAAAGTAGGGGCACCGAGCGTCGAAAACTCGTTAAACAGGCAGGGAAAGCCACGTCTTCCCACGACAGAGAAAACCAAATACTTAGTTGCCCAGAAACGTAAGGCGGGGCACGCCTTAACGCTAGGCTCGTATCCTAGGACGCTTGGGGAGACAGGCCCCTCTGGGGTGGACCAAGTTAAGCTCGTCAATTCGTGTACTCACGGTTGGTTGGTTTAAGGATTGCCGCAAGGATGGTTTGCTTTAAGGTTTGTCGAAGATCCAAGAATCCCCGTGCGTTCACGCCGGGGAGTGTCAAACATCTGTAAGTTTGATCCCTCTAAGACTCAATCATCAGACGTTGACAGTCACCGCCTGCGCGACACTTTTGTTAGCAAATCAAAAAACTAAACGCCTGCACCGTTTCCTTACTAACAGTACAGGCGTAGATGCGCCACTCGTACCTTTGACGACTTAGCCCACTTAGGCAGGCGCAGAAGTTGAAGCTGCCAACTCCTCCAAGCGCTCCTGCTGATCCTGACCAATGCAGGTCTGAATCAACAACTCCAGATCTCCTTCCAGAACTGGTGTCAAGGTAAAGTTTTGGCCGAGACGATGGTCTGTGATTCGATTGTCTTTGTAGTTGTAGGTGCGGATTTTTTCGGAACGAGAGCCAGTCCCGACTTGAGAACGGCGCATTGAAGTTACCGCTTCTTGCTGTTCTCGCAACTTCATCTCATACAACTTCGCTCGTAGAATTTGCATGGCTCGTTCGCGATTTTGCAGCTGCGATCGCTCCTCTGTACAAAAAATGCGAATTCCTGTTGGTTTGTGAAACAGGTCAACCGCTGTTTCCACCTTGTTGACGTTTTGTCCGCCTGCTCCCCCAGAACGAGCCGTCGTCAGCTCAATCTCTTTGGGATCAATATGAACTTCTACTTCATCGACTTCTGGCATAATAGCCACCGTTGCAGTCGAGGTATGCACACGGCCCGAAGCTTCTGTCAAAGGCACCCGTTGAACTCGGTGCACTCCTGCTTCAAACTTTAGCTTGCTGTAAACTTGTTCGCCTTGAATTTCCAGAACGGCTTCCTTGAAGCCTCCCATATCTGCGGTAGACTCGCTCACTAGCTTGACTCGCCAATTTTGGCCTTCTGCATAGCGCGAGTACATCCGGACCAAATCACCTGCCCAGATACTAGCCTCATCACCCCCAGTACCCGCTCGGATCTCTAACATGATGTTTTTATCATCATTGGGATCGCGGGGTAGCAACAAAATTTTTAGGCGACGCTCTAGCTGTTCAGTTTTTGCTTCTAGTTCTGCCACCTCCAAAGATGCCATTTCTTGCAACTCCGGATCACTCGCCGTTTCTTTCCAAACTTGACGAGCCCCTACCAACTCCTCTTGAGTCGCCTTCCAATCGTCATAGGTATTGACTACCTCTTCCATTGATGAGCGTGCTCTGGCCACCCGCTGAAACTCGTTCGGGTCAGTCGCAACATCTGGGTCCGCCAATCGACGAGTTAATTCATTGAAGGTTTGCTCAACGGATCTTAGTTTGTCTAACAGGTAGGTCTCAGCCATAGAACAGCTTCCGCGTTACTCAAAAGTAGAGGTGTTGAGAAAAAAGTTAAACGCCCTAGCAGCTCATCCAGGGCGATACCAGCCAACCACCTATCTACTTCTTCTTTTTCGTCTGAGCTGCATCTTCTGGTTGGCCGTCCATCATGCCGTACTTCCGTAGGAAGCGCTCAACGCGACCCTCGGTATCAATAATTTTTTGGGTTCCGGTGTAAAACGGGTGGTTACCAGACCAAACATCGACGTGCAACTCTGGCTTGGTAGAACCCACTGTCATCACCACTTCCCCGTTGCAGTACACTTTGGCTTCTGGGTACCACTCAGGATGAATCTCCGACTTAGGCATGACTCTTTCTCTCTGAAACTTGGCTATCTCTCTACAAATTTTAGCTTTTAGTTCTACAGCTTTGGCCAGTAAAAACTAAAGCTAGGAATTAACTACACTTCTTTCTCTAACAGTCTCTTGGCTAAAAGACTGAGGTGATTAACGCTTGGAGAACTGAGGAGCTTTCCGAGCTTTGCGCAAACCATACTTCTTCCGCTCTTTAGCGCGGGGATCGCGGGTCATATAGCCTTCGATTTTCAAAGGCTTCCGGTTTTCTGGATCGAGCTGGCACAGGGCACGGGCTACACCCAAGCGAATAGAGTCAGCTTGACCTGTCAAACCGCCACCTTCGGCGTTGACGAGAATGTCATATTCGTTCTCCAAACCCAAAGTCTCCAAGGGAGCCTTGGCAGCTGACAAATAGGCTGCATTAAATTGCAGATACAAGTCGCCAGGTTTGCCGTTGATCGTCAACTTGCCATTGCCTGGAACCAGACGCACACGGGCAATAGCAGACTTGCGGCGGCCTGTACCCCAATAGACAACGCGATCGCTTTGGTCAGTTGCTTGCATTACTTCTGTCCTCCGGGAATAGTTTGAATTTCTAGTACTTGGGGCTGCTGGGCGGCATGGGGATGATCTGGCCCTGCGTATACTTTAAGCTTTGTGAACAGCTGACGACCCAAAGTATTCTTTGGCAACATACCTTTCACTGCCTGCTCCAGAATTCTTTCCGGCAAACGGGCTTGCAACTTGGCAAAGGTTTCCGTTTTCATACCGCCTGGGCGACCGGAGTGACGACGATACAGCTTTTGGGTCCGCTTCTTGCCAGTAACAGCAATTTTTTCAGCGTTGACAATGATGACGAAATCGCCAGTATCCATAGAAGGGGTGTAGGTCGGTTTATTCTTACCGCGCAACACCATCGCCACTTCAGTGGCTAGTCGGCCTAATCGCTTGTCAGTAGCATCTACGACATACCACTTGCGATCCAAGTCATCCTGAGGAGGAAGATAAGTTTTGTTCATAACGGTCTTTGTATCCTTGACAAAGGGTTGAGTCTACAGCGGTTGTGCAGCAATTTAGCTCAAAGTGAGCAGGGTTCTGAAACAGCCATAGCTGGCAAAACCAGCTTAGGTTGAGTGTCGAACCAAATATCCGGTGGAAAGGGATGATCTGGATATCCCACTCTCAACAGGCAGAGCCCTTGAGGGGGTGCAGCATACTTCACTTGGTCTCGACGCTCAGATTGCCAGAGTTCGGTGAATTCTTCTGGCGATCGCATTCCCGTACCTACTTGCACCAACAAGCCCATCAGTAAGCGCACCATGCCATACAAGAAACCACTCGCTTGAATCTCCATATGGACAAATGGTCCTTGGCGCTGGCAAATAACATCCTGAACCTCAACCCAGGAGTGAGCCCGCTTAGATCCAGCTCGGTGAAAAGCAGCTAAATGATGTCTTCCGAGCAGCGGATCGAGAGCCGACTGCATCAGTACATCATCCAAGGGAGCGTAGTAGTAGTGCCAAGCTAATGGCTGCACAAACAGGTTGGGAACTGCATCGGTGTACAGGGTATAGCGATAGCGCCGCCAGGCCGCTGAAAATCGAGCATGCCAATCAACACCCACTGCCGTTGAGGCACGAATCAAAACATCTTTGGGCAAACGTGAATTGAGAATAGTAGCCCAACGGTAAGCAGGAATCGATGAGCCTGGAGCATCAAAGTGCGCGACTTGAGCAGCCGCATGCACTCCTGCATCGGTCCTACCTGCTCCCGAAAGAGCGACAGGGTAACCTAGTACTGATTCCAGTGCCTTTTCTATCTCTTCCTGCACGGTTCGATGATGGGCCTGTCGCTGCCAACCATGAAAATGAGTGCCCAAGTATTGAATTACCAGGGCGACTCGCTGAGATGAGCTTGACTTGAGTTCAACAACTGAATCAAGCGCATCAGATGGCAGAGGCAGTACAGAGGACATCAGAAGTAGGTTAGTCCGATCAAGTCAGCTCAATGATTGCCATATCGGCGTTATCTCCCCGACGAGACACAGTACGCAAAATCCGAGTGTAACCACCCTGGCGATCGCCGTACCGAGTACTCGCCTGTTCAAATAACGCATGAACTAACTGCTTGTCATACAGATAGCCCATAGCTTGACGTCGAGCTGCTAAGGATCCATCCTTAGCCAAGGTGATCATGTGTTCCACCTCAGAGCGGACAGCTTTAGCCCGAGTTTTAGTAGTTGTAATCCGACCATTCCGGATGACTTCAGTCGCGAGCGCTCTCAATAAAGCTCGACGTTGATCGGCAGGTTTGCCAAGTTGATGAACACGACAACGGTGACGCATGACATTCTGTAAAAAGTAAACAGCCTAACTAATTTCAGACCTCAGCTTTTAGCTTCCAGAGCCTGATTGCAAATGAGGTCAACCAGACACTGGAAGACAGTGGCGGCCTCTTAACTAGTCTTTGCAGACTTTTCTTGGGGCAGAGTAATCCCCAAACGTTGCTGCAGGGCTTCAATCACCTCCTCAGCAGATTTTTGGCCGAAGTTTTTGATCTCCAGCAAATCTTCTTGGCTGTAATCGAGCAAGTCCGCAACAGAGTTAATTTGAGCCCGCTTCAGACAGTTGTAAGCCCGTACTGAAAGCTGTAGTTCTTCAATAGGAATCTGACTAATGGGATCCTCATCTGGAAACTCATCCTTGTCCATGGGCTCGAAGGTGATGTCCTTCAGAGGATTAAACAGATCCACCAAAATATTTGCAGCTTGGCTCAGCGCCTCTTGGGGCGTTAAACTGCCATCCGTCCAGACCTCCATGATTAGTCGGTCTTTCTCTAGTGAACCACCTACACGAGCATCTTCGATACTGTAGTTCACCTTGCGAACAGGCATAAAAACTGCATCAATGTGGAGAAAATCTAGCGCAGCCGCTTCATCACGCCCACGATCAACAGCCCGGTAACCTTTACCACGCTCAGCTCTAAACTCCATTTCTAGAGTTGCTCCTGCAGACAGCGTGGCAACATACTGATCAGGATTCACCAACTCTAATTCAGAGGGTAGATCAAATTGAGCAGCTGTAACTGTCGCAGGACCATGCACTAGTAACCTGCCCAGCTGGGGTTGAGAAGAATAGCTTTTCAGAACAATCTGCTTCATATTGAGCAGAATATCTAGCACATCTTCTCGTACACCTGGAATGGTGGCAAATTCGTGGTTCACACCAGCAATACGAACAGCTGTGACTGCTGACCCTTCCAAGTTAGATAGCAAAACTCGTCTAAGGGCGTTCCCAACGGTAGTTCCTTGACCACGATCTAGTGGCTCCAGAACAAACCTGCTGTACTGACTCTGATCGTTTTCAGTATTAGACTCTACACATTCAACCTGAAACTGCGCCACGGAGCGACCTCCCTTCTCCATATCCCCGGAAGGCATAACCTTCCCAATCCAAAACCCTGCACGAATTCTCAGTCATCAGTACGGAGTCAAAACATTTCAGCTGAACTGAGAGCTGAAGTTCCTTAACGACTCAACTCGAAATTAGACTCGGCGACGCTTGGGCGGACGGCAACCGTTATGAGGAATTGGAGTTACATCTCGAATGAGAGTAATTTCCAGCCCAGCAGCTTGGAGAGCACGAATCGCGGTTTCGCGTCCAGCTCCAGGGCCACTGACCATCACCTCAATTTGGCGCATTCCTTGGTCGGTAGCACGACGAGCTGCACTTTCAGCTGCAGTTTGAGCTGCAAATGGAGTGCCTTTTTTAGCTCCTTTGAAGCCGCTTGAGCCAGAAGATGCCCAAGAGATCACCTCACCCACTGTGTCTGTAATGGTAACAATGGTGTTATTGAACGTTGATTGGATATGAGCCATACCACTGGGCACATTGCGCTTTTGTTTACGAGGCCCAGTTTTTTTGGTCGGTTGTCGCGCCATATGAGTTTCTTGGATTGAAGTGTTGACTTGCTGAATGAATTACGACATGGGGAGAAGTGCGTCGCGACGCACTTCATAGGGTCACTATTTCTTGCTAGGTGCCTTCTTCTTACCTGCAACAGTGCGACGGCCACCCCGACGAGTACGAGCATTAGTACGAGTTCTTTGACCGCGTACTGGCAAGCCCATACGATGACGACGTCCTCTATAGGTGCCAATGTCCATCAAGCGCTTGATCGACATTGCTTCGAGCCGTCTCAGGTCTCCCTCAATTTCGTAGTTGGTTTCTACGTTTTCTCTAAGGGCAGCAACATCAGCGTCGCTCAAATCCTTGACTCGCGTATCAGGGTTTACACCTGTCGCAGCTAAGACTTCCTTTGAGCGCGTTAACCCAATCCCATAAATGTAAGTCAGACCAATCTCAACGCGTTTGTCGCGAGGAAGGTCTACCCCGGCAATCCGTGCCACGTCTTCTACTCCCTAATTTTGCTTTCCTGCTGTGATCTTCAACAACAAAGATGCTGGTTGGCATCTGTACTGTATAAGATGAATCAATTAGCCTTGGCGCTGCTTGTGTTTTGGATTGGAGCAGATCACCATCACTCGACCGCGACGGCGAATCACGCGGCACTTCTCACAAATTTTCCGGACAGATGCTCGAACTTTCATGCCTTAGTCTCGGCAGCACTACAAAAGTGATATTATATCAAATTTCTATAATTTGCGTCAAACAAATTATCTTAGCAACCGCTAACTTCTAGGGAAGTTATGATTACTTACTTCTTGTTACGCAGACGATAAGTAATTCGACCTTTAGTGAGGTCATAAGGGGTCAGTTCAACTTTGACGCGATCGCCTGGCAAAATTTTGATGTAGTTGCGACGAATCTTCCCAGAGATATGGGCTAGGACGTTGAATCCATTGTCTAAGTCAACGCGAAACATAGCATTAGGCAAGGATTCTGTAACAGTTCCTTCCATTTCGATCAGATCTTGTTTAGACAATTCACTTCTCCTAAAAACTTGGATTGTTTTAGATCCACAGACACAAAGATAGGTTAATTGCCTACCCCAGAAAGGAAACATCCTGAGCATAGATAATTAACCTTTCATTCCCAGGCTATCAAATCTAGAACAGAGCTGTTGGAAGTTGCAGTCCTACCAACTCTACCTACCATGCTGCGCTATACCTAATCGGCGATCACCCTAGTAATTGCGGTAACAGCGATAAGATCATGGCTTCACAGCTGCCTGCAAAGCGTTAGTAACTGCTTCCATTGATTGATTGCCATCCACTGAAACCAGTTGCTGGCGATCGCGATAGAAGCTGATTAGAGGAGCTGTTTGCTCGTGGTAAACAGCCAGACGATGCCGAATCACAGCTTCTGTATCGTCCTTACGGAGCCGCTTTAGCAAACGCTCGACTAAAACTTCATCTGGAACTTCTAGACTTATTACCCGATCGTAGGACAAACCGATCTTTGTGAGTAGTTCGTCTAGAAATACGGCCTGTGCTACGTTGCGAGGAAAACCATCTAAGATCCAACCTGATGACGCATCCTCTTGACTTAATCTTGCCTGGATCATGTCAAGAATTAGTTGATCGGGAACTAACTCTCCTTGGTCCATGTATGACTGGGCTTTTTGACCGAGATCGGTCTGCCGAGTCACATTATCTCGCAAAATATCGCCTGTAGAGATATGAGGAATTTGCAGAAGATTGGCCAAGACTTGAGCTTGAGTCCCCTTACCAGCTCCTGGTGGACCCAGGAAGATCAATCGCGTCACTATTGCTTCACCATTCCTTCGTATCGCTGAGAGATGACGTAAGTTTGAATTTGTTTCGCCGTGTCGATCGCCACGCCTACTAAGATCAGCAGAGAAGTTGCTCCTAACCCTCGAAAGGTAGGAACTCGAGTTGCGCTTTCAACCGCAGTAGGAATAGTCGCTACCAAACCTAAGAAGATTGCTCCTAGGAAAGTTAAACGGTTAATAACTCGTTCCACATACTCACTAGTAGCCCTGCCAGGACGAATACCTGGAATGCTAGCGCCCATCTTCTTTAGGTTCTGAGCCATGTCAACAGGGTTGACGATCAAGGAAGAGTAGAAATAGCTAAAGAAAACAATGAGCACCAGATACAGAACTACATGCAACCAAGAGGTGGGACTGAGATAGGTGGTAATAAACTGACTAAAAGCCTGGTTCTTTATAACCTGAGTCAAGAAAGCAGGTAGAGTCAAAACGGCGGATGCAAAAATAATTGGCATAACACCGCCCTGATTGAGACGCAGCGGCAAATAGCTACTCTTCTCTAAGTACATCCGGCGGCCTACTTGGCGACGAGCTGAGATGATTGGAATTCGGCGTGTTCCTTCTTGCACGAACACAATTCCCACAATCATCGCCAGGAAGACCAGGAGCAAGATAATGACACCGCCGACAATGTTGCGATCGCCACCTTGAGCTAGCTCAATCGTCTGCCCTAAAGATCTAGGTAAGCCAGAGACAATATTAAGGAAGATCAAGAGAGAGGCGCCGTTACCAATGCCCCGCTCTGTAATCACCTCACCCGCCCACATCACAAACATCGATCCTGCGGTCAAAGCTAGGACTGTTTGAACCACAAACAGGGGACCCCAGTTTTCTGCATAAGGTCGAATCAGACCAACTGTGATGCCAACACTTTGAATAATGGCCCAACCTAAAGCCACGTAGCGAGTAATCTGAGAGATTTTGCGTCGCCCAGCTTCGCCTTCGTTTTTCTGTAAATCTTCTAAAGCAGGAATTGCTGCCGTCAGCAATTGCAAAATGATAGAAGCATTAATGAAAGGTAGAATACCTAACGCAAAGATACCAAGCGCCATCAGTCCGCCCCCGGCGAACAAGTCTAGAAATCCTAGCGCTTGGTTATTCTGAATATTTTGAGCAAATGCGACTCGATCGATTCCTGGTATTGGAAGAAAGATGCCCAAGCGAACTAAGATTAACAAGCCAATAGTTAAAAGCAGCCGACTTCTCAGGCCAGCAGCTTGAGCCATTTGGGCAAAAGTTTCTTGGGCGCTTGGAGTTTTGTCCCGACTAACAACCATGAAGGGCTCCCTCTACAAAGCTAAATGCAATGCGGCAGAAGCAACTCTGGCTCGAATTACTTCTGCACTCATGCTAAACCTTATTCTGCCTCTAATGCCTCGCAGCTGCCACCTGCAGCTTCAATCTTTGCTTTCGCAGATTGTGTAAAGGCTGCAGCCTGAACTCTCAGGGAAACATTCAGTTCGCCATCCCCTAATACCTTCAGAGGACCATCATCGGATGTTAGCAAACCTACTTCCAGCAAAGAAGACAAACTAACTTCTGTGTTTGCTGGCAAAGATGCCAGCTTGCTAACATTGATGGTGGTATATTGCTTACGATTGATTACAGTAAAGTGCTTCAACTTAGGCAAGCGGCGATAGAGAGGCATTTGCCCCCCTTCAAAACCAGGGCGCGTACTGCTTCCTGATCTGGACTTTTGACCGCGCATGCCAAATCCACCGCTTGCACCCTGTCCAGCAGCAATCCCTCGCCCGATACGACGACGGCGCTTCTTAGAGCCCTGCTGGGGATGAGCATCTTCTAGTCTCATGATTTTAAACCCGTTAACAAGTTGTATAAACGCGATCGCGCCGCGTGCCTACAGCAGCTAAACCGTTCGTTAAAGTCCGGCTTAAGCGTAGAGATTTTCGATGGGAATGCCCCGCTCTTCGGCCACTTCTGAGAAGGTTCGTAGAGTACCCAAAGCTTCAACAGCAGCTCTAGCATTGCTGAGTGGGTTACCAGATCCTAGCTGTTTCGCCAGGATATTACGAACGCCTGCCAGCTCTAGTACTGTCCGTACAGCACCCCCAGCAATTACCCCAGTACCAGGTGCAGCAGGACGCATCATGACCTTAGCTCCACCACCCTCGCCAGTTGCGGGGTGAGGAATAGAGTTGGCCTTGGTGAGAGGTACCTCAACAATGTGCTTCTTCCCATCAGCGACACCCTTCTTGACTGCGCCGATCACGTCGCTGGCCTTACCGACACCAACACCCACTTGGCCTCGTTCGTTACCAACAACGACGATCGCACGAAAACTGAGTTTTTTACCACCTTTGACTACTTTAGTCACGCGGCGGATTTGCACAACTCGCTCTTGCCAGTCGGCCTCTTTTTCACGAGTGCGGTTGCTTTTACGACGATTCGCCATGTTTCTGTCCTGAGTTTTGATAACCTGAAGCGATATCTAATTTTGAGCTTTCTACTTGTAACCTAGCAGACTATTGTTGGCCTTCAGCTCTAACAGCAATGACAGGATCTTTAGAAGTCCAGACCACCTTCGCGAGCTGCATCTGCTAACGACTTCACGCGACCGTGGTACAGATTCCCACCCCGATCAAAAACTACTTGCTTAATGCCTTGCTCTAGCGATCGCTGAGCAATTAGTCTACCGACTTCAATAGAAGCATCACAAGTAGAGCTAGACGACAACTTCGTCTTCAGGTCTGGTTCCAAAGTTGAAGCAGATGCTAGGGTACGTTGCTTACTATCATCAATAACTTGGGCATAGATATGTTGATGGGAGCGGAAAATTGACAGCCGAGGGCGCTCTGCTGTACCTACTACATCTCGCCGGATTCGACGATGCCGACGACGTGTTGACTCTTTACGATTAAGCTTCATATCTATTTCTTCCCTGCCTTGCCAGCCTTGCGTCTGACGAACTCACCTGCGTAGCGAATACCCTTACCCTTGTAAGGCTCCGGCGGACGAACAGCACGGATGCGTGCTGCAATGTTACCAACGATCTCTTTATCGATACCGCTCACAATCACGTTAGTGTTGTTTTCTACGGCCATTTGAACCCCATCGGGAGGCTCAATTTGAACGGGATGGCTATAGCCAACGCTCAGAATCAAGTTTCGGCCTTGAACTTGAGCGCGGTATCCAACCCCTTGAATTTCGAGACGACGCTGGAACCCTTGAGAAACACCCTCTACCATGTTGGATACTAGGGTGCGGGATAAGCCATGACGCTGACGAGCCGCACGGGATTCATCACGACGCTTCACTAGCAGGGTTTCACCTTCCTGCTCTACAATCACTTCATTCGGTAGAGTCCTAGAAAGTTCACCTTTTGGGCCTTGAACGGCAACTTGTTGCCCCTCAATTGTGACAGTCACTTTCTGAGGAATACTAATGGGACGCTTACCAATGCGAGACATGACTGAATACTCCTGGTTGATGTAGATGAACAGGATCTAGGGTTTCCCGTACATCTCGACAAGATTCTGCTTGGTAGATTGGCTTACCAAACATAGCAAAGCACTTCGCCGCCAACACCACTACGACGTGCCTCACGATCCGTCATAATGCCGCTTGAAGTAGAAATGATCGCAATGCCAATGCCGCCTAGCACTCGCGGTAGTTCTCTACGATTGGAGTAGACACGCAAACCTGGCTTGCTAACCCGTCTTAAGCCTGTAATAATCGGTCGACGATTTTTTCCTTTATATTTCAGGGCAATGACTAAATGTCGCTGAACCCCGTCACCAACTTCTTCGAAGTCAGAGATGAAACCTTCACTTTTGAGGACTTTGGCAATATTTTGAGTCATTCTAGTTGCCGGAACCTCTGTAGTCTGATGCCGCGCTAGATTTGCATTCCGAATACGCGTCAGCATGTCTGCAATTGTGTCGTTAGCCGCCATAGTTCCCTCTTTATGAAACCGTCTGCCTTAATTACTCCCGAAAGGGCATTCCCATTTCTTTCAGTAAGGCGCGGCCCTCCTCATCATTGTTTGCAGTTGTAATGATTGAAATATCCATCCCACGAATCTGATCGATGCTGTCATAGCTAATCTCTGGGAAGATGAGTTGCTCGCGCACGCCCAGAGTGTAGTTACCACGACCATCAAAACTCTTGGGACTAATGCCACGAAAGTCACGAATTCGGGGCAGTGACAGATTAATAAGCCGTTCTAGGAAGGAATACATGCGATCGCCCCGTAGGGTAACCATGACACCGACAGGCATTCCTTCGCGAATTTTGAAACCAGCGATCGCCTTCTTGGCTCTCGTCACAACTGGCTTTTGACCTGTAATGACTGCGACTTCATTGACAGAAGCCTCAAGTGCTTTCGCATTTTGAGAAGCTTCTCCCAGACCGCGGTTAATAGTGACTTTCACTAGTTTCGGCACTTGATGGATGTTTGTATAACCAAACTGATCCATCAACTTCGGTACGATTTGTTCTTGATAAGTGGTTTTTAGCTTTCCCGCCATGATTTCGTCCTTTGCCCCTGGGCTTTGTCAGGGAAATGAAGCCTAGTGATTTACCTGGAGTTAAAACTTGACTCTATCTAGTCAATAATCTCGCCAGTTTTCTTGAGCATCCGTACTTTACGACCGCTGTCGTCAAAGGTATAGCAGATGCGGCTAGCAACTTTTTGCTTGGTCGAATAGAGCATGACGTTAGAGCTATGGATGGGGGCTTCAGTCGTCACAATTCGGCCTGATTCACCTTCTTGCTGAGGCTTAACGTGCTTGGTCTTGACGTTGACCCCTTGAACCACCACCTTGCTGAGCTTGGGATAGGTCTTTAAGACTTCACCAATCGTTCCTTTCTCTTTGCCAGCGATAATTTGAACTGTGTCGCCTTTCTTCACATGCATTCTGTGACGAACTGGCGTGGTTACTTGATTTTTGCTTGCCATTACAGCACCTCCGGAGCCAGAGAAACAATTTTGGTAAAGTTTTTGTCGCGTAGTTCACGGGCTACGGGGCCAAATACGCGAGTTCCCCTGGGGTTGCCGTCAGCGTTAATAATGACAGCTGCATTATCATCAAAGCGAATGCTCATGCCGCTATCGCGTCTCAGTCCTTTCTTGGTTCGAACAATCACAGCTCGAACTACATCGGACTTTTTGACTCCCATGTTAGGAATTGCATCCTTAACGACAGCGATAATGACATCGCCAACACCACCGTAACGGCGGTTACCCCCTAAAACGCGGATACACATCAGTTTGCGCGCACCGCTATTGTCAGCCACATTAAGGTAAGACTCTTGTTGAATCACGTCTGGTCTCCCTGGTTCTAGACTTGTGAAGCACTATTAAGGATGTCACTGACAATCCAGCGCTTGGTGCGGCTGAGAGGTCGAGTTTCACGAATGCGGACGCGATCGCCCACATGACATTTGTTCTCTTCATCATGGGCTTTGTAACGCTTGGTGCGTACCATGATCTTGCCGTATTTGGAGTGAGGTGCTCTATTCTCTACCGCCACGACTACTGTCTTGTCCATTTTGTCGCTGACAACCAAGCCAACTCTTTCTTTAACTGCCATTGATTGCCTACTCCTGTTCTGTGGCTGACTGCGTGGTTGAGGATGCAGCTATCTGGCGCGCTCTTTCCACTGTCATAAGTTGAGCCAGCTGGTGCCGAGCATGCTTAAACTGATGTGACTTATCCAACTGTCGAGTTGCTTTTTGCATGCGCAATTCAAACAACTGACGCTTTACAGCCAGAATTCTGTCATTGAGTTCTTCATCACTGAGGTTTCTTACCTCATCAATCTTAGGAAGAGACATAGCCTAGGACTCCTGAGCGGGCGCTTCTGCTTCTGCCGCTACTTCACGAACAATTACTTTAGTCTTAATAGGTAGCTTGAAGGAAGCCAAGCGCATCGCCTCACGAGCGGTTGCTTCTGGCACCCCACCAATCTCAAATAAGATTCGACCTGGCTTCACAACAGCCACCCAAAATTCAGGGTTACCTTTACCAGAACCCATCCGGGTTTCAGCAGGACGCATCGTTACAGGCTTATCAGGGAAAATCCGAATCCAGATTTTACCGCCCCGGCGAATGTAGCGAGTCATGGCTCGACGACTAGCCTCAATTTGGCGGGAGGTAATCCAAGAGGGTTCCAACGCTTGCAACCCGAAATCACCGAAGTTGAGCGTATTCCCTTTAGTCGCCATACCGCGCATTCGACCGCGCTGTTGCTTTCTAAATTTAGTTCTTCTGGGACTTAACATGATTCGATTCCAATCTGTAGGCGATCAACTTAAAGCTGATGTTTAGCAATCCTATGTCTATGCTCAGACTTCGCAATCAACCTTCATTAGAGCGGTCTTCAAATTGCTGACGGCGGCGTTGCTGACGACGACGAGGCTGAGTGTTTCCTGCGGGAGCGGGTTCTTCTTGCCCAGGGATGATTTCACCCTTGAACACCCAAACTTTGATCCCTAACACTCCATAGATGGTTTGAGCGGTGCGATAGGAATAATCAATATCGGCACGTAGGGTATGAAGGGGAACTCTACCTTCACGAGTCCACTCAGGACGAGCAATTTCTGCTCCATTCAAGCGACCGCTCACTTGAATTCTGATCCCTTCAATCCCAGCTCGTTGCGCTCTTTGGATTGCTTGACGCACTACTCGTCGGAAAGAGACCCGACGCTCTAGCTGTTGAGCAATATATTCAGCGATCAGAGCTGCGTCGGCATCTACACGAGCAACTTCTACAACGTTGATGCGGATTTGGCGATCGCTGCTGCCCAGTGCTGCTTGTAGCCCAGCGCGCAGAGATTCGATCCCAGTACCACCACGTCCTACAACGACGCCAGGACGAGCAGTACGAATTTCTAGGTCAATTTGATCGGCTTTGCGCTCGACTCGAATTTCAGAGATGCCAGCATTGTTCAGATTTTTCTGGACAAACTGACGAATTTTGTAATCTTCCTGCAAAAGCTCTGGGTAACGGTTAGGTTCAGCGAACCAACGGGAGCGGTGTTCTTGGGTTGTACCCAAACGAAAACCAACTGGATGAATTTTCTGTCCCACGAATACGTCCTCAATAAAAGCAGTAAAGGGCTAGCTAAGTTAAGGGGATAGAGATACGAAGAAGCGTCCTATCTATGCATCCCCTTGAGGCGCAACCGCTACAGTAATGTGGCAGGTAGGTTTACGAATTTGATAGGCGCGACCCTGAGCCCGAGGTCTGAAGCGCTTTAAGGTAGAACCTTGGTCAGCAAAGGCTTGGCTAACCACCAAGGTAGCTGGGTCGAGTCCAGCATTGTGCTCAGCATTAGCAACAGCAGAGCGTAAAACTTTAAGTACAGGCTCACAAGCCCGATAGGGCATAAATTCCAGAATAATCAGCGCTTCTCGATAAGACCGACCCCGGATTTGATCTAGAACCCGCCGAACCTTGTGGGGGGACATGCGGATGTAGCGTGCGATCGCTTTTACTTCAGTTGTATCAACAGCCATAAATTTACCCTTCTATCCCTCTGGCTAGCAGCCTGCAAAATAGGTTTCCAATCTCCAACTCACAGGCTGAAGCAAACGGCTAAACCCTCACATCTTTTTACCGACGAGCCTTCTTGTCACTCTTAGAGTGACCGCGAAATGTGCGAGTCGGAGCAAACTCTCCTAGTTTGTGACCCACCATTTGCTCGGTCAAATATACAGGAACATGTTGACGACCATTGTGAACCGCCACGGTATGACCAATCATTTGCGGCAGAATGGTGGAGGCTCTAGACCAAGTTTTGATAACTTGCTTTTCGCCCCTAGCATTCAATGCTTCAATCTTGCTCATTAAGTGGTCAGCAACAAAAGGGCCTTTTTTTAAGGAACGAGACATAGCTCAGTCAACCTATCGGTGATTACAAATCGTTCTAATCAAGAGTCGATGCAGACCCAGCTTGAGAGCCTACATCAGAAGCCAAGAGATTTAGGACTCCCGACCGCCACGACCCCGCTTGGAAGACTTACGACGGCGACGGACAATCAAGGCATCGCTTAGTTTCCGCTTCTTGCGAGTCTTGTATCCCAGAGTTGGCTTACCCCAAGGAGTAACAGGCCCGCTTCTACCAATGGGAGCGCGACCTTCACCACCACCGTGAGGGTGATCCACTGGGTTCATGACGCTGCCTCGCACTTCCGGTCTACGTCCTAGGTGGCGCTTACGGCCTGCTTTACCCAAGCTGATATTTCTAGCTTCGGCATTGCCCACCTGACCAATCGTGGCGTAGCACTCTCGGCGAATCAAGCGAACTTCACCAGAAGGCAGCTTCAGGGTGACAAAAGCCCCTTCTTTAGCGACAACCTGAGCACTAGCTCCGGCAGCCCGGACAATTTGTCCGCCTTTCCCTGGTGCCAACTCAACGTTATGTACGGCAGTACCTAAGGGGATGTTGCTCAGGGGCAGCGCATTACCAACTTCAATCGGGGAATCAGGGCCAGCAACTATTACAGTGTCAACTTTAAGACCTAGGGGATGAAGAATGTAACGCTTTTCGCCATCGCGATAATGGAGAAGGGCGATGCGAGCATTGCGATTGGGATCGTATTCGATCGATACAACCCGCGCCTGAATGCTGCGCTTGTCACGACGAAAGTCAATAATACGGTAGAGGCGTTTGTGACCACCACCCCGATGGCGAGTGGTAATTACACCCCGGTTGTTCCGACCTTTAGCGCGGTGAACTGAAACTGTTAAAGATTTTTCTGGCTCGCTACGTGTAATCTCATCGAAGTCTGAGACGGTACGCTGACGAGTTCCAGGGGTATATGGCCGATAAGAACGGATGCCCATAACTCAAACTCTTGGTTGACTAGTAGACCATTCAACAATGTCGCTAGTACGGGCTATATCAAAATACGCCCCTACCGACAGTACAAGGAAGAACTCTAAACTTCAGGGAACAGAGTAATAGAATCCCCTGCTGCTAGAGTTACGATCGCCCGCTTGTACTGGGGGCGATGACCCATAAACTTGCCAACTCGACGCTGCTTTAAAGGAGGTCTTTGGGTGTTGACACCAATGACGCGGACTTCAAATAGTTCTTGGATCGCCGCTTTGATTTGTGGCTTAGTAGCTTGAGGAGCAACTTCAAAGGTGTATTTGTTGTCCTCTAGCAGTCGGGTTGCCTTCTCAGTTACCAGAGGACGGCGAATCAAGTCTGCTAGGGAGCGAGGATTAGCCTTAGTCACCGTAGACCTCCTGGATTTTCGTAAGAGCAGATGCTGTGGTCACAATCTGGTCCGCAGCAAGGATGTCGAAGACATTCAAGTTGGATGCAGAGATGAGTCTCAGGTTAGGGATGTTGCGAGCTGAGAGATAAATAGTTTCGGCACGCTCAGGCAAGATCAGCAGAACTTTAGCGGCTGGATCAACTCCCCAACGAGCGATCGCGGATACCAATTCCTTAGTTTTTGGCCGAGGCAGTTGATCAGCAAAATCTTGCACAATCACCAAATCTTCGAACCGACTTTGTAGAGCAGTTCTCAAAGCCAAACGACGCTCTTTCCGATTCATCTTGATCGAGTAATCTCTTGGCTTCGGACCAAAGATTACACCGCCACCCCGCCATAGGGGGGAACGGTTCGAACCAGCACGAGCACGACCTGTACCTTTTTGGCGCCAGGGCTTACGACCCCCTCCACTCACCTCTGCACGGGTTTTGGTACTCGCAGTTCCTTGACGAGCATTCGCCAGTTGACGAACCAAGGCTCGGTGAACTACGTGAGAGGCTGTCCCTTCTTTTGCAACGCGGAGCTCTAGGGGAGCCTCTCCGACTTCCTTTCCTTCCCAGTCTCGAACTACACAGTTAACCATATCTCTCTTTAATCCCTGTCCTGTAGCCTCTTGTCTGCGATGGCCTGCGAGCAAAGTCAGCCAGCATAACGCCTACAGAGCTTTTACTTTGAACGACCTACTTGCTTAGCAGGAACGATGCTCAGCAACGCACCCGGCTTACCAGGAACCGCCCCTTGGATCAGCAGTAGATTGCGCTCAGCATCTACGCGAACCACTGTCAATTTACGAATCGTGACTTGCGAGCCACCCAAACGCCCAGCCATCCGCTTTCCTGGATAAACGCGTCCTGGCGTAGTACCAGCTCCGGTAGAACCCGGTGCGCGGTGGTTTTTAGAACCGTGGGCCATAGGACCACGAGCAAAGTTGTGACGCTTTTGATAGCCAGCGAAGCCACGGCCAATGCTGGTGCCAATCACATCAACAATTTGACCAGCCGAGAAAATATCAGCATTGATTTGCTGACCCAGCTCAAATTCACTGGTGCTGTCTAACCGATACTCCTGTAGATGGCGTAGCGGCGCAGCATTTGATTTAGCCAAGTGGCCTAGTTCAGGTCTATTTAGCGCTTTTTGGCTCACTTCGCCAAAGCCGACCTGAATAGCAGAGTAGCCATCGGTTGAGGCTGTTTTAATCTGCGTAATAGAGCATGGACCCGCTTGAACGACAGTCACAGGAATTGCTTTACCTGTTTCGTCGAAAATTTGAGTCATGCCAAGTTTGGTGCCGAGAATACCCACAGACACAGCAACTGGTCTCCCTTTTGTACACACTACAAAGGAGCTGAATCAAAAATGATTCATAACTCCGATGAACCTTAGTCAGAGACCAGCCAAGAGTTGAACCTGAATGAACAGAATCTTTCTCTTGGAAGTCCTGCAATACTTGAGGCTAGCTTTGTTCAATGCCAAACCGATGATGGTTCGACGCTGCCTACTTTCGCCGGGACTTAAGCAAAATAGCTCAGTATCCATAGGGCACAAATCAAGCTATTGCCCGAAGCTCATGTTAACACGCTTTGCTTCAGCCAATGTCAGCTTAACCTCAACTCTCGATTAACCGACCCAGAAACCACGTTTCTTCGCTTGAGTTATCAACTCTAAGGCAAAGACAGCAAAGCTTTCGCTTTATCTAGAATTCTGGGGAGAATTTGTTAGCCCGGTTTTTTGGCGACAATAAAACATCTTAGACAATTTGTTTGGACTTGTCTAGTCAATTTCTAAAATTAATTAATCTAAGATTCAATTTACTATTCTTTAGCCCCAACCAACCTGTCACAGAGCCTAACGCAGAGCTTTGCGGAGGGTGGCGCTAATTAAATCAACCAGGAAGGTTAGGCCAATAAAGCAACTCAACGTAACTAGTAATCCTGGATAATCGAAGCTGCTGAGTTGTTCTGTTAGTAATCGACCGAGGCCGCCTGCGCCCACCAAGCCCACAATCACAGTTTCTCGGATACAGACTTCCCAGCGATACAGGATATAAGCGACAAAGCGAGGCAGGGTGGGCGGCAAAACCCCATATAAAAAGATTGGAGTGGCTGCGGCACCTTGAGCTTTGAGCGCTTTTAAGGGACGCTCATCCAAATTTTCTGTCACCTCAGCCATCAATCGGCCCAAGATACCCAGATTGTGTAGGCCGAGAGCGATCGCACCTGGAAGAATGCCAGGAAACAAGATAAACAGCCACATCAAAGCCCAAATGGGAGCTGGAATGGCTCGACTAACGAGCAAGCAGAAGCGAGTGAGTAATAAACCAGCGGTACTCCAGAATTTGGCGGCTTGACTGGTTTTGCTGGGATTGAGCAAGCCACCGGGCAAAAAGAAGTTATGAGCGGCTGGGAAGGAAAGTAAGATACCACCAACTCCAGCGATCGCCATTGCCAAGATCGACATGGCTAAAGTTTGCGTTGCTAGTTCCCAGAGCTGAGTGACAGAAATGCCAGTTAAGTGAGGTGGCCAAGCAGTCCGAGACACGTCACTCAGAAGTTGCAGAGTCCGAGGTTGCCACAGCTTACTCACATCGGCTTGGACATACCAAAACGAAAACGGTAGCAACAGCGCTACGCCCAACCAAGAACCGACTACTACTGGAGCATGCTGGTGGAGAGAAGGGCGTTGAGCCAAATTAAGAGTATTGAGATCAAGCCGATTCGCTAAACCTAAGCGGTGGCGCAGGAGAGCACTCCAAAAGTCAATCGAGCCATTGAGCAGAAACAGAGCGAAGAATAATGTCCACAATTGCTCGTAGCGCAGCGATTGCAGACTCAGTAGGATTTGGTAGCCTAGACCGCCAGCGCCAATAATTCCTAGCACAGCCGCAGAACGAATCGAGCATTCAAAGCGGTAAAACGTATAGGAGAGTAGATTGGGAAACGCTTGAGGAATCAAGCCATAAGTCAATGCTGACAGCGGTGCAACTCCACTGTTCAGAAGCGCTAACAGGGGTTGACGCGGCGTTTCATCCAGAATTTCGGAGAAGACTTTGGCGGTAATTGCCCCAAAGGGAATGGCGATCGCGAGAACGGCTGTGAGCGGGTCTAAACCGAAAATGTTGACGAAAAACAGTCCCCAAATAATTTCATGAATCGCCCGTGGCACTGATAAAGCGGCTCTAATACTGAGCCAAGGCCAGCGATCGCCCTGGGGGAATGATACTCGGTGCAATTTTTTGCGCCAGAACTGGAATTGAACTGTCTGACGCTTAGAGGGAAAAACGGATTGCCACCAAACCTCAGAAGCCAGGACACCTCCTATTACACCAACCACCACACTGAGGCTTGTCCCACAAACTGCATAAGCCAGGGTTGTCAGTGTCGAGCGCCAGGTGAGCCAAAGAAATTCTGGACTGAGATCCGGGTGTAGGCTGGCTGCGAGAAAACGCTTTACCAAAGCCCAACCATCTGGATTAAACAGACTGCGACTAAAAATGCCAGTTTGCTGCACAGACCAAGCGATCGCGGCAAGACAGATCACCCCCCACAGTGTTTGTTGATTTAGAAGCGAGGGGCGAGGAGGTAAGTTTGTAGAGGCTTTAGAGGAGCGATCGCGACTAGGCAGCACAGCAAGCTTAATTTAATGGCTCAATTCGGTATAACGCCGCAATCATGGCAGGGGAGATAGTGGTTGCAGGGGCATCAAAAATCATGCGGCCTTGTCTCAAGCCAATGATGCGATCGCAGTGGCTCTGAGCCAGCTCAATCGAGTGCAAGCTCATCACTAGGGTTTTGCCTGTGCTTTGGCTGAGATGGCGCAACAAATCCATGATTTCTCGACTGCGCTCTGGGTCGAGGCTAGCGATCGGCTCATCCGCCAAAATCACCGCTGGATCTTGCACCAAGACACGGGCTAAAGCGACACGTTGTTGTTGCCCGCCAGAAAGTTGGTCGGTGCGATCGTAAAGCTTTTCGGGAATGCCAACTTGAGTTAAAGCTTTCGCAGCACCTTTCACTTCCAGAGGCCAGAGGAGAGAAATTGCTGCCTTCAACCAAGACCAGTGGCCTAAATGTCCTGCGTTGACGTTATGTACCACTCGCAGATTATCAACCAGATGAAACTGTTGATAGACAGTGCCAATCTGTTGCTGCACTCGGCGCAAAGTACGAGGGGGAAGTGTAGCTAAATTGCGACCAATCGCCCAAACTTCCCCTTGGCTAGGAAACAGGGTGCCATTGAGCAAGCTGATTAAGGTACTTTTGCCCGCCCCACTAGGGCCAACCAGAGCCACCCGCTCTCCCGTTTGAATTTGCAAGTTGATGTCAGCCAAGGCAGGAAACGCACCAAACCATTGGCTAACTTGTTTCAACTCCAAAATCGGGACAGCCACACTCATCTAATCTTGCCAATCTCACGACCCACGGCTTCAATTTTGGCGTAGTTACCGTTTTGAGTGGCAATAAACTTCTGCGCCCCGAACAAATCCAAAATTTCCTTTTGCTCTGGCACCTTGGAATCTAGCTTCAACAAAGCTGCTTGCACCTTCTGCGGAAAGTCCTCGCCATAACGCTGCTTGACCTGGGGATTCACCACCCAGTGATAGTCGTAGTAAGTAGGGGTTTGCCACAACACCACAACCTTATCTAGATTGACTTCTCCCGCCTTAACGCGATCGCGCCAGACTTGCTCATTCAACACGCCAGCGTCGTAAGTTCCCGCCTCTACCAATTTGATCGTGGCATCGTGAGAGCTAGAAAACCCTGGTTGGCCTTGGAAGTCATTTAGAGTGATGCCAGCTTGCTGGAGGAAATATTGCGGCATCAATCGCCCCGACGTGGAAGATTCACTACCAAAGGTGAACGTGTGCCCCTTCAACGCTGTTAAGCCCTTTTCGTCTTGAATGGGAGTTAGACCGCTGGATTTATTGGCAATAAAGATGCTGTGAAACTTTTCGTCAATGTCGCGTTGGGCGATCGCTTCCGCCCCTGGCACTTGTAAGCGAGCTTGGACCCCTGTCAGCCCCCCAAACCAAACCAGGTCTAAATCACCCACCTTAAAAGCGGTTACGGCTGCGGTGTAATCGGTCACAGGCTTGTATTGGACGGGGACACTTAGCTCTTTAGTTAAGTAATCTGCTAGCTTGCCATACAGCCGTTGTAACTTCTCTGGATCTTGATCTGGGATGGCCCCTGCTATTAACGGCTGCACCTTACTAGTCGCATTCGGTGTGGATGTTGTCGAGTTGGTCTGGGGTGAGCAAGCCACTAGGGGCAGTAACAAAAGGCATAAACCAACCAAACCAGTTTTCATACGAGCTTCCATCTTTTCTAAATCACACCAGACCAGAGAAGATAATAATCTGAATCCACAACCAAGCTGACTGTTGCGGATGTAGTTTTTAGTGGAGAGTAGTTTTAGGCAGACGGCATTGTTTGTACGAAGTCGAATAGACGGTGAGCCATTTCCAACTTGCTGCACTGGGGAACGGGAACTCGACGACCGTTGACATCCAGCAACACTGCTTGATTGGTATCTGTGCCAAAACCGCTATCCGGTTGATCAACCGGGTTGGCCGCGATCGCATCTAGTTTCTTGCGCCGCAATTTATCTAAAGCAGGGGTGATAATATCTCCGGTTTGGGCTGCAAAACCGATCAGACGCTGGTGCGGTTGTTTGAGGGTGCCAATTTCAGCGGCAATGTCCGGAACTGAAGCTAACAGTAGAGTAGACGGGAGCGATCGCTTTGGCAGTTTTTCCGCGTGATATTCAGCAGGTTTGACATCGGCTACTGCGGCTGACATCACAATCCAATCTGCATCTGGTAGGCATTCCAGCAAAGCTTGGCGCATTTCCTCAGCACTAACAACTGGGAACGATCGCACTCCCGCAAAACCTCCCCCAACCCCAAGCAAAGGGGCATGCACCAGTGTAACCTGAGCACCTCGATGGAGTGCCGCCTGGGCTAAAGCCAAGCCCATTTTGCCAGTGGAAGGATTGCCAATAAAACGAACGGGATCAAGATGCTCACGAGTACCACCCGCGCTAATTAATATCTGCTTACCAGCTAAATCTCGTTGGCCTTGCGTATGCAACAAGGAGAGCAAGTGCGGCAAAATTTCCCCTGGTTCTGCCATGCGGCCTGCCCCAACGCGATCGCAAGCTAACAGCCCTGCTCCTGGCCCAACTGTGTGATAGCGGGAGTCAGCTTGAACTTGCTGCCAATTTCGCTGAACTGCCTGCTGTTCCCACATATCTGTGTTCATCGCTGGAGCTAGCAGGACTGGGCAGGTAGAAGCCAGAACCGTATTGGTGAGTAGATTGTCTGCTAACCCATAAACCAACTTAGCTAAAGTGTTGGCGGTGAGGGGAGCCAATAGCAGCACTTCAGCCCATTCCCCCAACTCAATATGAAGGGGGCGACCGTGGACTGGTTGCCAAAAATCTTGATCATTATAGGCAGGATGACGAGATAACGTGGCAAATGTCAGGGGACTAACGAATGCCTGCGCCGACTGCGTCACAATTACCCTGACTTCTGCACCTGCTTTAGCGAGGCTAGAAACCACCTCACAAATTTTGTAAGCAGCAATGCCCCCACTAATACCGATTAAAACTCGTTTACCTTGAAGCATGAAGCGATTGACTTGAGCGGACCTCTCCCCCATCCCCTCTCTTAGCAGGAGAGGGGTGCCATAGGCGGGGTGAGGTTTGGATTTGAGTTAAATCACAATTCTAGGCTTCGTCGTAAGCTTCTAGGTCTAGTAGGTGCATGTAAGGTTCAACTAATTCAGGACGTTGAAAAGCGATCGCCCGGAGGAGATGCCAATCATTCAACCCATCGAACGGGTTAGTGTAGTTGTCCTGCTCTAGACGTGTTGCCAAATCTGCAACATCAGACTCAGTCAACGCTTCAATTTGTTGGCTCGAAATACTCAATGTGGTCATAGCTCGCCCCTCCCATCAGCAGCACCAACATGTAGTCGATTGGCTTGATCCAACTACCCCTCTATACTACTGAGTTCAAGTAGTTTCCCTGTCAAACTTTATAAGAAGTTTTTGCCTGATTTTGTGACAGGACTTGAAGCACAAATGTCCGCATGAGCTGCAACACTTCTGGTCGAATATCATGCCCCATCTGGAATTCTTGGTATTGCACTGAGACTCCCAGCGCCAATAGCCGATCTCTGGCATCTCGTGCAGCACTGAGAGGGACTACGGTATCTTCTAAACCATGTGCCATAAACACAGGTGGAAAGGGATCATTTTTGGGTTGGGCCGATTGATGCCAATAACCACTCAGAGAAACCAAACCTGCCAGCGGCAAGTTAAGCCCCACATCCAACGTCATCGCCCCACCTTGAGAGAAACCACCGAGAACAGTTCGTGATAGGGGGACTCCTGTCTTCGCTTCTAGAGACTGGAGCCAATCGGTGAGCAGTTTGCGGCTTTCTTCCAGACCAGTCCCTGCCCCAACTGGAAAGGTTGGCGTTTGACCAAAGCTATACCACATACGCCCAGAAGATGGGTTATAGGGATGAAGCAACGGCCCATCCGGACAGAGAAATTGATAATTGGGCAAGTTCAGCAGAGGCAGTAAAGATGCTACATCTTGAGCATTTGCCCCCCAGCCGTGTAACACCACAACTAGTCCTTCGGGAGCTTGACCTGTTGTGGGTGGAATCGAGATGGCCTGTAGACTCAAAGCGGCTCCTTCTAAGATTGCGATAAATTGCGATCGCTGCCTTGACCATCATAATTACGCATCGGTGCAAATTCCCTTTATCCTGAGTAAGGCAAGTTTTCTGACTATTTGTGCACTAGGGGAGATTTCGGCGTCATGGCGCGTCTAGCACTGCTGAGTACATCGGATAAAACAGGTCTGATTGACCTAGCTCGCAGCTTAGTAGAAGAATTTGGGTTTGACCTAATCAGCAGTGGGGGTACCGCTCAAGCACTGAAAGACGCTGGGCTACCTGTCACTAAAGTGTCAGATTACACCGGGTTTCCGGAGATTTTGGGTGGGCGGGTAAAAACACTGCAACCTAGAATTCATGGGGGCATTTTGGCACGGCGAGATGTGCCCCAAGATTTAGCTGACTTGGAGGCGCACCAGATTCGCCCCATTGATCTGGTGGTGGTGAATCTCTATGCGTTCGAGCAAACGATCGCGAAACCAGGGGTGACTTTAGCCGAAGCGATCGAGCAGATTGATATTGGCGGGCCTGCCATGTTGCGAGCCTCCGCTAAGAACCACGCGCACCTGACCGTACTCTGCGCTCCTGCTCAATACAATACTTATCTACAAGAGCTACGCCAAAACAACGGCGAAGCGTCTCTCGAATTCCGTCGGGCTTGCGCTTTGCAGACCTTCCGACATACCGCCGCTTATGACCAAGCGATCGCTACTTATTTGAGTCAATCGGGTTCGGTTCAGGGTGAGTCAGCGGATCTGCCCCAGCAATTCTCCCTCTCTGGCCAGCAGTTGCAGCCGCTACGTTATGGAGAAAACCCCCACCAACCCGCAGCTTGGTACCAAACTGGAGCCACTGCAACCGGATGGGCCGCAGCAACTAAACTCCAAGGCAAAGAGCTGAGCTACAACAACTTAGTTGATCTAGAAGCGGCGCGGCGGATTATTGCCGAATTTGCCGACGCTCAAAGTCCTGCTGCTGCCACCATTATTAAGCACAACAATCCTTGTGGGACTGCGTTGGGTAACAGCCTGGTGGAAGCCTATCAAAAAGCCTTCAATGCTGATTCCACTTCTGCGTTTGGTGGCATTGTGGCCCTGAACCGACCCATTGATGCGGCGACTGCTACCGAGCTAACCAAAACTTTCTTGGAATGCGTAGTTGCGCCAGGTTGCGATGTGGAAGCTCAGGAAATTCTGGGCGCTAAATCGAAAGTTCGGGTTCTAACCCTGCCTGATTTGCGGAGCGGTGCCAAAGATAACGTCAAAGCGATCGCTGGAGGCTTCTTAGTCCAAGCGTCAGATGATGCGGTGGAAGATCCTGCTCAGTGGCAAGTGGTGACAGAACGCAAACCCACCGATGAACAGTTAGAAGAACTCCTATTTGCTTGGAAAGTCTGTAAGCACGTCAAATCCAACGCCATTGTGGTGACACGCGATCGCGCCACATTAGGAGTTGGGGCAGGCCAAATGAACCGAGTGGGTTCCGTCAAGATTGCCCTAGAGCAAGCAGGCGAAAAAGTTCAAGGAGCGACCCTAGCCAGTGATGGCTTCTTCCCCTTCGATGACTCCGTGCGAACCGCTGCCGCTGCTGGCATTGTGGCGATCGCTCAACCAGGCGGCAGTATGCGGGATCAGGATTCTATTCAAGCAGCTAACGAACTAGGCATCATCATGGTACTAACAGGCGTGCGCCACTTCCTCCACTAAGCACCAACTTCTAGCACTTACCTCTACTTCCCCTCCCCTGGCCTCGTGCATATCCGCACATCCTTTGAATCTGGCTCCCCTTCCCTGGCAGGGAAGGGGTTGGGGGTTAGGTTTCTCATTCTTTTGCCCCTGCTTGCTTCAGAAGCTGCACCACCTGATCAAACCCATTAAATTCAGCAATCATCAGCGCTGTGTAGCCACCTCGATTCCTGAGGTTAACCTCTGTTCCAGCCTTAAGTAATGTCTGCACTGCTTCAACTCGCCCTCGATGAGCTGCCCACATTAAAGCAGTGGCTCCTACCTGATCCTGAAGATTGGCATCAGCTCCCGCTTGCAAAAGTTCCTGCATAATGTCTACATAATCGCGATCGCAAGCCTTCATCAATGGGGTTTTGCCATCATCACCTTGGGTATTGGCATCAGCACCATGAGCCAGCAAGACTTGCACAACAAGCGTATGGCCTCGCATAGTAGCAATGCTCAAAGCCGTTTCCCCGAAGTTTCTTGCTGCCGCATCCGCTCCATGACGCAGTAGAACGATCGCAATCTCGCGGTAACCGTGAATCGCCGCCACCATCAACGGCGTATCGCCTAAACGATTACGGGTTTGGCAGTCTGCACCCCGAGTTAGCAGCAACTTCACCATGTCGGTATGCCCCTCAACCACTGCTAGATTCAAAGCTGTCTCGGACTCTTGATCTTTGGCGTTGATGTCAGCTCCAAAGTTGAGTAAAGCCGTGGCGATCGCGGTTTCTCCACCAGCAGCTACAGCCATTAAAGCGGTACTACCATCGCGATTCTTAGCATTCACCTCTGTACCCTGAGCTAGCAGGGCTTGAACCACTGGCAAATGTCCTTGATCAGCCGCCAAGGTCAGAGCTGTTTCTCCCTCTCGATCTTGAGCATTGACATTGGCACCTTGGGCTAGCAGCACTTGCACCACATCTACAAAACCTAATTCCGCTGCTTGCATCAGGGCAGTTCTACCGTCTTGAGTTTGGCCGTCTATCGCCGCTCCCTGCTCCACCAAAACTCTCACAATCTCTCCCTGGGCTTCACTGGCAGCCAAAGTCAGAGCGGTCTCACCGTAACTCGTTTGGTTGGTACCAGCGCCAGCAGCTAACAACGCTCGGACAACTGCCGTGTGTCCCTGGACAACTGCTAAATTGAGTGCAGTGTCCTCATCTTGATCCTGGACATCAACCTCGGCTCCCGCTTCCAGCAGAAGTTGCACAACATTGATATGCCCCTTCAGCGCTGCTGCCATTAGTGCTGTACTGCCATCATCATTACGGGCATTCACATTCGCACCATAAGCCAACAACGCTTGCACCACGTCTCTTTGATTGTTTGCCGCTGCCAACATCAAAGCCGTAATTCCAAAGACTTTCCGTGCAGCACTGGCGTTGGCTCCTGCTTCTAGTAAGAGCTTCACAATTTCTGTGTAGCCACTTTGAGCCGCAAACATTAAAGCTGTCGTGCCATCTTTATCTTTGGCATCAGCAGTCACGCCATCCACTAGCAAAGCTTGGACTTGATGGACATCCCCCCGTCTAACCGCCTGAAGAAATGCAAGATTGTTAGCAGCGGTCATTTTTTGGCATTACCCCGTTCAAAACGTAAATTTTCTATCAGTAGAGAGTTGACTATTATGCTAACTTTTATGAAGTCCCTAGCCAATCCTTAGATTCCCCTGAGCACACTATGAGCTTTGAGATTCCTGCATCGACAAAATTCTGGCTCAACTTTCTACATCCCGTCATGATGTGGGTTCTGTTAGCGATCGCCTTTTACGCAACCTATTTAGGCTTCCAGTGGCGGCGGGCGCGTAAAGCCGAAGGGGACGAGAAAAAAGAATTACTCAAAGGTCGGTTCAACACTCGTCACCACCAGTTCGGTGCGCTGTTGCTGGCTGTTATGGTGGTTGGAATGCTCGGCGGTATGGGTGTCACCTATATTAACAATGGCAAACTATTCGTCGGACCTCACCTTCTAGCAGGTTTAGGTATGACAGGAATGATTGCGGTCTCTGCGGCTCTCACCCCGCTGATGCAGAAAGGCAATGATCTTGCTCGTTATACTCATATTGCTATTAACATCGTGCTCCTAGGACTGTTCAGCTGGCAAGCAATTACTGGCATGCAAATTGTTCAACGCATCTTGAACCCTGCTGAAACTTAGTCAAAGACTTAGTCAAACCTGATCTCAAAAAATAACCAAAAAGAAGGGGCGCAAGTTGCACCCCTTTTTCATGCCTGTTTGCCCAATTAACTTAAACCGATTTCCGCTTGAAGTGTTTTGGAAACGGAACGCCAATCTCATTATGAAAATCTTCTTGCACTTTATAAGTAAGGCGACGAGAAATTTGCTTGACCACTTGATAAAGCAAGCGATCGCCTGTGCTCTGAATAATATGTTGCGGTAGCGTTTGAACAAACTTAGGAAACTGTAGCGATACTACTAGATCGAGTTGCCACTCTACTCGCGTCATGACTGGGGGTAGATTAGAGAGCAGCGATCGTTTGATTTTCATTGTCTCAACGACTTGATCGGTTGGCACTTCTACCAACTCCAACTCAGCTTGGAAATCTACGTCGTAGCCCTGGGGTACATAGTCAGGGACAGGAATGGTTTTGATGCGGTAAACCCCTTGGTCTTGAGGTAGCAAATCTAGACCCACTCTTGGCTCTACTTGATAGCCAAACGAGCCATAGGGTCCCAAGATTAAGGCGTAGCCGTTTTCACCTAAAGCTTCAACTTTAATCGGATGAGCACAGCGGCGAAACCAACCGTGATGAGTATCTAGATAGTTAGCAACGGTGGCTTGGTCAGCCAACATTTCCATGCAGTCGATAAACCGACTCTGAAATTGAGTCGTTTCCGTCTGGCCCTGAGCGGTATCTTCTGAATTCAAATAAGTCGGCTCTATAAACCCTGTCATTGGATGCAAAATAGCCTCAGCGGGATCAGCAGGTGGATGTTCAACAAAATTTGACTGCATAGCAAGCGTTCCTGCACTAGTTGCCCATCGCTCAACTCTAAGACTCGCAAAAAGTTATTGGTCTTTCCCATTCTATGGAGAACTCGTAAAAACCAACCTTACTTTATCGAAGATTGAATCTTGGCGTGGGAGGTAGATGTGTGAGTTTCAGCATGATTGTCCCCTCAGCATAACGCCCACTATTCTGGCTCAACATGCCTAATGCTACGGATTAAAATTTGGACTTGTGCGCTGAATCACTCCTAAATTTAGGTATTTTCCAGTTTAGTTGCTTTACTTCTAGTTAACGAAGCCGCCGATCACATCTGGGATGAGATCAAGATCAACCTGGGCCAAAAATCTACCTTGAGCTATCTGGCTACTCCACAGCTTGCATTGAATAGAAAACCCTTAATTATACACCGGGGATCAATTCATTCCACAGAAGGGTAAGGAACTACAGAAGTTCCACTATAATCGTGTAGGTTTGTCATCAGTCTGTCTCAAGCGATCGCGCCTTTATAGACAGCCTGACGCTGAAAAGTCTACGTAACTAACAAGGAAAGTAGAAACAGCAATGAAAGCGTTTGTAGCTGGAGCCACAGGCAAAACAGGTCGCAGGATTGTAGAAGAACTACTCAAGCGCAACATTCCCGTCCGGGCATTAGTTCGCGATGTTGCCGCAGCTCGTGACAGTTTTTCATCTGAAGTCGAGTTAGTGGTGGGGGACGTATTGAAGCCTGATACCTTATCCACTGCTTTAGGAGACAGCACGGTGATCTTATGTGCCACAGGTGCCAGACCCAGCTTCGACTTGACAGGCCCCTATAAAGTGGACTACGAAGGTACTCGCAATTTAGTAGAAGCTGCTAAAGCCCAGAGAATCGAGCACTTTGTCTTTGTCTCCTCTCTGGGTGTCTCGAAATTCTTCCACCCTCTAAATTTGTTTGGTCTGATTTTGGTTTGGAAGCAAAAGGCAGAGCAGTATTTGCAACAAAGTGGTCTCACTTACACAATTGTGCGACCAGGGGGGCTAACGGAAGCAGAAGATTCTAATGCCGTGGTGATGAAGCCAGCAGACACTTTGTTTGATGGCAGCATTCCCCGCCGTCAGGTTGCTCAGGTTTGTGTTGAAGCGTTGTTTCAACCCAGCGCTCGCAACCAGATTGTGGAAGTGATTGCTGAGGCAGCCGCACCAGCAAAAGCGGTTGAGGAACTGTTTACCAGTGTGGCCTAATTGAACGAAAGCAATACTATCCGGCGATCGCCACGTCGCACTCGTCGCCTAGCTTCAGTAGTTGTTCAGCAGAGAAAACGCCAAAACCGGAGAGTTAAGGCTATACAAAGGTTTCTAGCTACCTGTCTGGCTCTGGTGGGGCTGCTATTGGCTCTCTCGCATTGGCCCACGCGATCGCCACTGCCACAACAGCCCCAAGTTCTGAGCAACTTGCCACCTTTAGCCATGCAGGGGGGAGATCCTTACATTCGAGCTTTGATGCGAACCATCTCTGCTAGCGAGTCGAATGATGACTCTCCTTATTCGTTGCTTTATGGCGGTCGGCACATTTCCGACCTGAGTAAGCATCCAGACCTCTGTATTAAAATCGTCAACGGCCCTAACAAAGGTAACTGCACGACAGCAGCAGGTCGCTATCAGTTCCTGACTACCACTTGGGCCGAAAAGTCTCACCTGTATCATCCCCAACCAACACGATTTCTGCTTTGGGAGGCTTATAGCTTTGAGCCGCAGTATCAGGATGAGGTTGTTTATGGTTGGCTGTATGACGCTCAAGCTTGGGGGGTAGATATCCCAACCTTGTTACGAGCAGGTGAGTTGAATCAGGTGCTGCAACTTTTATCGGGCACTTGGACGAGTCTCGGTCATGGCATCGAAGACAATGTCATGACAGAAGTCTTGCCAGAGATTTATCAAGAAATGCTCCAAGAAGAACTACAAGCCATCAGCCTCTCGCGTTATAGCCAAGCTAGGCCCGTACTGCATTGGTCTGTTTGGAACTCGATCAGTCAGTCCCTAGGGCAAGAAGCGATCCAGAGCAGCTTTTAGTTCTTCAATTTCAACTTCAATGTTGCCTTCTAAGGCAGCACGAGCCACACATTGTGTCAAATGCTCATCTAAAATCATCCGGGCCACTCGATCCACAGCTCCTCGAACTGCGGCCAGCTGTACCAATACATCTGGGCATGGGCGGCTTTCTTGAACCATGACTTTAACACCACGTACATGGCCTTCAATACGGGAGAGGCGATTGACGATGCGACGCAACGACTCTTCACTATGTACATGGGGATGATCTGCTAAGCCGTTTGCATCATGGGAGTGATCGCCATGAGCTACATCCTTAAAGATCAGGTTGTTTGTCCCTGGTGAGGACAGCATTTCATTAGGATGGGGCTCAGATTTAGTCATTGTGCTCAACAAGGACAGCAGAGGTATGTTTCATTCTAGCTTAGGGTGGATCTTCTAAGGGTCTGGTTAGGGGTTCGCTTCTACACTTGGATTGTTGACAGAGGATGGTTTGTAACCTGACAGAGCCGCCAATTCTAAAAGCGATCGCGTCCCTGGATAAAAATAACCTTCAATCTCCCAAGTGGGATACCCTTCAATTTGTTTGGCTTGGCACAAATCTGGCTGCGGTTTTTCTCCCTTCGGGTCGCATTCTACATAAGGCACCGCAGTCACCGCAGACTCAAACAAGGCTTTTTGATCAGCACAATGAGGGCACCAGTAAGCACCATACATCTTGGCTCCTGTCTGTTGCAGGTGTTGAGCTAAGCTTTGCTCGAAGGCGATCGTTTCAGGCAAGGCGAGAGGATTAGCCGCCGTTAAATCGTCACATCCTCCTAAAAAAATGGCCAAGCTGAGGGCGATCGCGACACTCCACACTTTTGCTTGTTTGAGTAATGCTACTGAGTTCCAACCATGCTGAGCGTTTTTTTGGCTGAACCACATCTCCTTACTTCTCCTCTGGTACATCAAACAAAGCTTGCCATCAAACCAAGCCTAGGAAGCATCTTACTACCCGCGATCGCCCCTTGACATGCCTGCCAAAAGAACAATTGGCGCTTAAGACAAATGCCACAAAATCCCTTTTCCAAAGATGGAATAAAAGGCTTTTGTGGCATTCATTGATAGGGTTGGCAGAATCTCTGAACTAGTCCGAACTAGAGTGTTGCCAAAAGTTGCTTGATGCGACCTTCTTGGCGTTCTTGTAGTTGTTCAGGAAAGCTCAATTCGACCACAGCACTAGCAGCTCCTTCACTGCCTGGAGCAGCTAACGGTTCTATAGTTCGCACCACTGCTAGTAGGCGTTTCGGTAAGGGATGCCCATCTTCTAGCAACACACCGACGACGGGTTGATCGCGTTGCAGCGATTCCAAAGCATGAATCGGTTCGTTAAATTCTAACCGCAGGCTGCGGACTCCCATTTCAGTTGCAGTGGCTGTATAGAAATGACCTTCCCAATACAACTGAGCAGGGGCTTGAATTCGTTTGCGCACCTTCTGGCCTTGCATGGGCGTTGCCTCTTGGAAAGACCGGGTCAAGGTAGTCGCAATAAAGCGTAGAGAATCCAAGGGGTCATCTAGTTCTTGGCGATTTTGCGAATACCACTCTCGCACATCGGAGTAAAGCACGATCGCGAGAGCATCTAGCTCGGATTGGCTGGGGTTAATAAAGTCAACCACTAAAATGGTTTGAGCATCATTCAGTGGTACCCCTCGCACGATCCGGGCTTTAAGAAACGCTCTGGCTCCGTAGTCACCCACCAGCTCCAGTTCGATCTCGTCCGGTAAATTGGGCCAGGAATCTAGAACAATTCGCGCCCCAGATTCACTGACATCCTCAGTTTTGCCTCTCCAGGTTTGGTCTGGACCATAAATAACGGCGGTTAGCTTGCGGTTGAGGCGGTGAGTTCGTCGCAATTGCGGCTGCTCAAAGGCCACCAGAATTGCGGCCACAATTAGCACCAAGTTAAAAATGCCCCATAGCATGTTTACGAGGACAGCTTCGGTGTCTTCTGGCCGCAAAATCAACCAAAATGGCACCGCTAACAACGACAGCGCCACGAGAACTGCTACCGCTACCAATGGACGAGCTGATTCCCAGTCAAAGTCTCGCTTAGTGACCGACAACCCTTTATCGGTGACGTTGAAAGACCCCATTTTAGGGTTGATCAAGGCCATGAACGTCACTGCACCTGCATAGAACGACATGGCAAATTCATAGATTTCGTTCCAGAATGAAAAGCGCACATTCTTGTACGTGATGAAGTTGGCGTACATCGACAAGAGAATGTGGGGCAGAGCGTAGGCTAGAGTTTCTAATCCCAATCCTCGAATCGGGTTAATGCTAAACAGCAGAAACAGAGTCGGGGCGATCGCGTACATTAAACGCGGAAAGCCAAAGAAAAAGTGCGAAGTGGCCGAAAAATAGCAAATTCGTTGCGGGATCGTCAGGTTGAGCTTGCGGTTGAGGAGCGGGTTTTCTAGGCGCAGAATTTGGGCCATGCCTCTAGCCCAGCGCACCTGCTGACCAATGTAGGAAGAGAATTTCTCTGGGGCTAACCCCGCTACCATAATCTGGTCGTAATATACCGACTTGTAACCCAAGGAGTGTAGCCGGAAAGCAGTGTGGCAATCTTCTGTAACCGTTTCTGTAGCAATGCCGCCAATTTGTAGGGCATAGTCTTTGCGGATTACCGCCGCAGAACCGCAGAAAAAGGCCGCATTCCAAAAGTCATTGCCTTTTTGCAATACCTTATAGAAAAGTTCGTTGCCTACAGGCACTTTGCCACGAGTGAGCAAGTTACGCTCGAATGGGTCTGGGTTATAGAACCAGTGAGGTGTCTGTACAAATGCCACCTTTGGGTCCAGAAAAAAGCCCACCGTGGTTTGCAAAATCGGTCGGGCTGGAATGTGGTCACAGTCTAGAATCAAGACCAAGTCGCCATCAGTGCGGTTAAAGGCTGTGTTAATGTTGCCCGCTTTGGCATGGTCGTTATTGTCGCGAGTCAGCAAGGTGCAGCCAAGTTCCTCGCACATCTTGCGCAGAGACTCCCGTCGGTCTTTATACTTCTCAGCCCGACCGTCATCCAAAATATAAACCCGCTTTTTGTCCGCAGGATAATCGATTGCCAAAGCTCCCAATACCGTTTTGCGAACAATTTCCACATCCTCGTTGTAGGTAGGAATGTAGACATCTACCTTAAACAGGCGATCGCTAGGAATGGTAGACAGGTCAATCGGTTGGCGCTCTTTGATTTTGAGGGTTTGAAAGTAGGCCAGAAACAGGGTGATGATCGCGTATAGCTCTGCCCCATACAGCACCACCGAAAAAAAACCGTTGAGCCAACCGTCAAAGTTAAAGGTATAGGCAGTGCGATAGTACAGGTAACGAGCCGTCGTCACCGAACTTAACCACACTAAAAACAGATGCAAATACTCGCTGGTCTGCGCGTCGTTGCGCTGTTGCTCAATGCGTACAACCAACCAACCAATCAGCATCAACAACACAGCAACTACGCCTTGTTGCCAAATCTTCAGCGGTGTAGTGATTAAGGGCAAGGACAACCCGAACAGGAGTAAAGCCAGCAACCAAAGCTGACGGCGGTTGAGGGAGTCTAAAACCCGATCAAACCAACTGGGAACTCGATCGACTAACCAATCGGTCAGTTTATCCAGGGGCGATCGCCGCCTTGCTACAGTCGCTAAGGACTCTGGATCTGGCCGTAACGGGGGAGAGGGATTGGCCATTTATTTATCCTGCTTTGCTACACGCTTTAGATAAAGCTGAGTCACACCGTAGAGACCCAGAGCGAACACGACGATTCCAGTAGGCAACACGAACCAATTGTCTTGGAGAAAGCGAGAAACTTTACTAAAAGGATTGCTGTTATCCAACCGCCGCGGGGAGCTTTGCTGGAGAAACTCTAAATTGTAAGCATCCGGATCATAGCCAGAAGCCCCTGCTTGGTTCGCACTGACCAGCGCTGTATCACCATTGAGCTGGAAGAACAATGGATCTTGGTTGAGCACATTCTGGACTTGTTGCAAGCCTGTCTCCGTTTGAGCACTCAAAGCCAGCAGGACGCGATTGGGGTTCCAAGGAGAAATCACTTCTTTAATCACCCCTTCAGCATCCGGCAAAGCTTGAATTTGGCTTTGATTCCACTTGCGAGAGAACAGATCTTTAAGGACAAAGCCGCTTGCTTGGAAGGCTTCTGGGAAAGGGAATTGCGATCGCTCTCCAATTGCCACTAGGTTTTGCTGTTCCCTTACATCTTCAGGTAGAGTATCGACCGTGTAGGCTGCCACCTTCACCGTATCCGCTTGGCTCAATCGGCCTAGGCGCTCACTAAACTCCAGGAAGGTACTCAAGGCGGTGATCGATGGGGTAGTAGGTAGAACGATCGCGGTGGTCGAGAGGTCTTGAGGGGCCGTAAAGGGATATCCCGTAGACAGCAACTTCAAGTCAGGAATTTGGACGACGTTCTGCCGCTTGAGGTTAAACCGGGTATCGGCATGGACTTTCCCCCACAACTGCTGGTCATTGACCCGACCACAGTTAGCAGGTTCGCGGGGGCTGAGATTAAACACCACCTGAATTTTGGAGTCCGGTTTAATCAAATCAGCCGGGAGGTTGACGTTTAAGGTCTCTCGGGTAGCTCCTTGCTCTGCGGTCAACCGCTTACCGCCAATCGGCGCACCATCCAGACGCACTTCTACCGTAGAGAGTCGAGGATTAACCTGCGGGCCATGGCTATACACCAAGTTCATCGAGCTACCGCGCGTAAACTGATCGTCTGGCAAAGCTCGGAAGTTCACTTCCACCGGTGGGGCATAGGCACCTCGAACGGTCACATCCTGAAATGGCTGATCGTCCGCAGTTTTCAGGTCACTGAGCTGGAAGGAATTCTTATCTGGGAGATAACCGGGCCATTGTCTAGGAGATGGCGTGGGTACAGGCGTAATGTCATTGACCACGACATAGTAGCCAGTGCTAATCTGACGGTCTTGCGGCTGTACTAAAAACTGCACAGCTTTGTTGACACCTTCAGGCCCGTTACCTGTGGCAATCAACACGGGCACCCCATTACTCCGAGTAGTGGCTAGCATCAAAATGCCTGCATCTGGAGGCAATGGGTTGCGATTGCCGTCTAAGACTTGATTGCCTGCGATCGCCAGCGGCAGTTTGAGTGCCTTCAGCCCAGGTTGTGCTTCGGGAGTCCCGATCATGACCAAGCGCTCATCAGCTCTCGCCTGATTAATATTTTTAACCAGTCGAGTTTCTAGGGGTCGAAACTCTGCTAAGCGTCCTAGCGAGGCTTGGAAACGAGCCGCAGAGGTCAACCAGTTACTGTCTACCTGGTTAGGTAACAGATACGTCACTCGGTTAGGGTCAAGGCTGAGATTGTCAAAGAAAGGATAGGGATACCGAGCAAAGTCCAACTTGACGGGTTTGGGTTGGTAATTAAACAGCAGCTTGGAATCAGGTAAGATTTCTGTCCACAAAGTTGGGTCAGCGGGATCAGTACAAGTCGCTGAATTATTCTGCTGAGCCACCAATGACACTTCATTAAAGTCTTGAATTAAGTTAGGCGGTACATTGAGCAGAACTTGACCAATTTCAGACTGCTTGCGGTTCAGTGGCACACTGCCGATACTGGTGCCATTGACTCGAACGGTTAGGTTAGAACGATTCGCTAAGAGGGCGGGCGAGTGCTGAAATCGTACCAATACTTTAGCGGAGCGCAGGTTCCAGTTCCGGGGCCGCGTAAAACCTAAGCGAGCATCAGAAAATACACCTTGTAGTCGTAACCGATTCCCTACCACAGGGCTGCGATTGAATTCCATTACATAAGGAATGGTTGGGCCTGCGCTAACAGGTGTATCGGGTGGGGGGCTGGCGCTTGGAGCCGTAGTTGGCTCTGACGGGGTAGAACTAGTAGGTTCTGGGGCCGCTGGAGCGGGAGCAGGCTCAGGATCAGGCTCTGGGGCAGGCTGATAGGGGGCAGGTTCTCTAGGAGCTGGAGCTTCTACTGGGCCAGGATCAGGGGCTGGGGCGGGCGCGGGTTGGTATACCGGAGCTTGCGGGGGCGGCTCTGGCAGCGTGAACTCCTCAATGATCTGATTTTCTGCTTCTTTAATATCGCGATCGCTCTGTTGGGCTACGGCTAAGCTTGCCGTCACCCCAATGGCTGTGCCCGCAAAGCTGAGCAATAAAAGCCAGATCATAGGGCGCTGTTGGCGGCTCCCTGGGCGGGACTGGCGGCGGGAAGATGGAAGAAAGGGACGGAAGATGCGTGGCATGGATGAGTAGGTTTAGCGGGTGGGGCTTTAACGAGATTGCAACAGTTGAGAAGAAATGGTGTCGGGCGGCAGCAAGCCTAACCAAGCCAGGTTTTGCACATAATAAGCGGAGTTGTTATCCCAAAAACCACCACGGTATCGGAACTGCAACTTCTGCTGCCAAATTTGCTCAGCGATCGCAGGTTCGTGCAGTCGCCAAGCAGGATACAACATGGCATATTGAGCGGTAGCTTCATAGCTCACGGTGGGTGCCCCTGAAAGATCGAAAATGGCGGGAATTTTTTGTTGCGATCGCCATTGTTTTTGTAAAAATCCTAAATGCTTTTGCAGATACGCTTTAGCAGGTGCAGAGTCAAATAACTCAGCGTCCCACGCCACCCGCCACCAAACCCGGTAAGCATCAAAACTGTACCGACTTTGCAGTGGCCCAGAGAGCGGTAATGGTTGAAACTCCCCTGTAGTCGTATCCAGCGCCACCCAATCACTCGGCAAGCCAACAGCCGAAAGCTTGGCTGAATTTTCCAACACTTGATAACTACTATCTACCAAGCTCAGCCAATCGTGGTTGGGGTCTACTTGAGCGAAAAGACGAAACGAATAAGGCGCGAAGTAGGACGGATTCAGTTGAATTACGCTCTGCTGCTGAAAGGCTGCGGCTGGCCCTGGCAGTAAATAGCGCTGCCCACCCGCGGCTACGGTGGAAAATCGCCACAAGTCCTGCAGCTTGACTTGCGCTAACTTCAGGTATTCTGGTTTCTGCCAACGCCGGGAGGCCCAGATCAGAGCCGTAATGGCATCTACATCGGCGTCACTGGCAAAGTTGGGGTCGATCGCACCCCATTTTGCTGGCTGGTTAGGGCTTTGTTCGAGACGGCCCCACTTCCACACCCAGAGCTGGTCAGTCCGCTTGCCGTTGGCTTGACGTTGCAGATTGTTTTCTGACCACTCCAAGGTTTTGGCGAAGGTGGTGGGATCATCAATTAGTACGGCTCGTAGCATGGCATAGGCTTGCCCTTCTGAGGTGGAGCGATCGCCCGCTTCCCGGTCAATCACCCGCCCATCGGCTTGGATAAAGCGTTGTCGATAGGCAGCCCAACTTTGTTCTAAAAGCTGCTCAGTGGGAATTGCTGCCGTGGTTGAACTTGTGGTCGGGGAGGAATGGGTAGCAGGTGCCGTTGTGGCTGGAGGGGTGGCTGGCGGAGATTGCCTCGCGTCACTCGAAAAATTAGAGCATCCGACCAAACCCATCGCACCGCTCAGACTAACCGATGCTGCTACCCGACTCCACCAGGACCACGAGTACTTTTTTCGTTTAGTTTCGGGGTACCGTAACATCTCAATTGGCCCTGCACAAGGTAGTAAAGCTAGAGGCACAAAATTGAACCGCATGGCGACAACACCATCCCTTTGGCAGTTAGTAACGTTCCCACGGAGGTTGAAACCCTCGCTGTCTTAATAGATCTTCCTTAATCTGCTGCACCCTGCGAGACAAACTACTATCCGGGGTTCCGGTGGTCGCTTGCTGTACCTGAAGTTGCTCAAGTTGCTGTAAAGCGGTCAGAGGCATCCCTTGAGCCGCCATCAGCTCAGCCAGCGATCGCTGCGCCCCCACATCAGTCGGATTGAACGCCAGCACTTGTGAATACAACTCTTCTGCCGCTCCAAAGCGACGTTGTTGGAACCGCACCCCGCCCAAAGCAGACAGCGCTTCAGCATTATTCGGTTGTAGCTGTAAAAGCCGCTGGTAAGCATCGCTGGCTTGATCCAAATCTCCTAATGCTTGGGCTACCTGGCCTTGCAGTTGGTAAGCACTCGGATTGTTGGGGTTACGAGCGACCAGTTGGGCGGCGATCGCTCTGGCTTGGGCAGGGCTCCGAGCCGCAATCACTTGGATCGAGCGCAACTGCAAAACAGAATTGTTCGGATCAACTTGCAGCAGCGCGTTGTAAAGCGGTTCGCGGCGGGGATCAGGGGGTAAGACTCCCACCAAAGTCACCAATTCCGGAGGCGTATCGCTGGGGGGGCGGGTTTGCAGCCAAGTATTCAAAACCGCTTCCGCCTCTGCCAAAGAAATCCGTTGAGCCTGATAAGCCAAAGCGGCTCGACCCAGCTGAATTTGTAAATCTTGCGGATTTAGAGCCACTAACTGGTTATAAATCGCGATCGCCTCATCTGTGCGTCCCTGAGTTTGGCGGACACTAGCTAAGCCTTGCAAGGCATTATTGATAATGTCGCGATCGCTGGGGTTACTGGCCAAAATCGCTTGATAGCGTTGTGCACTCGCGTCCAAATTACCTTCACGCCGTTCAATTTCAGCTAGCAGCAGTTCTGTGGCTCGGTCTTGAGTCCCCGCCGGAGTATTCGCATAGGCAGCCAAGGCACTTCTGGCCGCTGGCAAATTATTTTGCTGAATGAAGATTTGAGCAATGCGGAAGTTAAGGAAAGGAACACTCACTCCTGCTTGCAGCAGTGTTTGGTAAACCGGAAATAGTTCGGGGTCAGCATCTATAGCCGATAGCGCTTGGGCCAGTTGCTGTAGCTCAACCGGATTGGTGGGGAGCGGTTGCAAAACAGTTCTCAGTCGTTGCCGCACTTCAGCTTGGGAAATCACCCCTAACTGACTCTCCAAGGCTAATTGCTTCAGCGCCAAAATTTGACTATTGGGTTGCTGCTGCGTCAGTTGCCGATACAGTTGCAGCGCATAAGGACGCTCGGCAGGAATACCGCTGAGCACATCGGCCACTTCTTGCACCAAGGTAGGAGTGGGATTAGTTTGGCGTTGGAGTTCTTGACGGTAAAGTGCTGCTGCTTCTTGGGTTAGGGTCGGAGCATTAGCTTTACGGCCTAACTCGTTAAGTGCCCGCGCCAAAGGCAATACCGCTTCAGGACGGCCTCGGAGCGGATCTAACGCTGCTAGCGCTTCGGCAGATTGCTGGTTGGCCAAATAAGCTTGAGACAGTTCCGAGCGGGCCTGAATTGCGGTGTCGTCTAGCTGGCGAGAGGCTTGCAGTTGCGTTTGCAGGATGGCGATCGCTTGCGTTGGATTGCCCGTTTCTCGCAGGGCACGGGCATAGGCGATCGCGGCATTTCCTGTAATCGATCTGCCTAAAGCACGGTAACGGTTGAAAAGGGCTAGCCCTTGTTGAGCATTTCCGGTGTAAGTATAGATTTGCGCTGCTCCCAGAATCGCATCCGGGGGGGGATTGTTCTGGAGGACAACTTGGTAGTCAGCCAAGGATTCGGCAAAGCGGCCTCGGTAGCCTAGCAAAAGCGCCCGCTGTGCCCGCGCCTCCAAATCGTTCGGATCCAAAGTTAGAAAGGTGGTTAAGGCGATAATGCCTCGTTCTTGCCACTCAGCGCGGTAAGCTCCCAGCAAACCCAGCGTTTTCAGCGCCAAACGGTTGTTGGGGTCTTGCTCCACCACGCGCTCATACGCTTGAAAGGCATCAGCATCTCGTCCCGCTCGTCGATAGGCGATCGCCAAACCCAACTTGGCTTCGATCGATTGGGGAGAACTGCGAATGGCTCGCTGAAAAGCCGCGATCGCATCATCGACCAAGCCACGATTGAGCAAAGTATAAGCTTGTCGCACCGCAGCAGGCACCGTCTGCGCTTGAACAGTGGGAATTTCCCACTGCCAGAGGTCTATCATCAAGCCACCACTCAACCCCAAAGCCAGCAAGCAAGAGCATCCTAAGCGCTTCAGCCTCACTCCTTTGCAGGCATTTTTACAGGTGTCATGCCGTTGGTTCATTGCAGCCTACCCTTCGGTGTGACATCAAATTCAGTTTTGAGGCGGAATCCCGCAATCGTCTCCGAGAAACCATTCAACTCCTGCAAGGTAAAACCTAGCCGCAAGTTGGGCAAAAAGCGAAAATCGTAGTACAGCTCTAGAACATCTGGGTTGCGATCGCCCTGCTCACGACGCAAAGCCGCATTAGACAGTTGACGACCATAAGCTAGACCCAAGCGATCGTCAGGAGCAAACACATCTAAAGCGGTAACTCCCACGTTGTAAGTATTACCCTGCTCGCCGATGCCTCGGTTGTTGTACTCACCGTAGCGACCAAACAAACCCATATTGAGGCTAGGGATAAAGACTTCTGCGTTAATGCCAAAGCCTTCCTCGCGATCGCCCCGTTGAGGCCCAGTTATCCCATCACCTCGATTCACCTGAAAGATTTCTCGGAAGCCATCGCCTGCACCAGTTTCTCGACCCGTAGTGTAGGTAGCCCGAATAATGGCGTTGCCGTAGCGCAGTCCCAGTTCACCCGCAAAGCCATCCAAGCTGAAATCTCCGATACTCCGGGCGGAAGAAAAGGCCGCAAATCTCGCTTCGATGTTGTCAGTCAAAGACCAATTAACCAGCGCTCCAGGCCGAGAGCCGATTCCTGTGGCCGTTAAAGCGGAGTTGGTCTGAAACACGGGGTTAAAGAAGTGGCTGGCTCCATCCTTGGCAAAACTGTTGCGATCGAAATAGGACGTTAAGTCCAATTGCCCCACCACAAACCGCAAGTTTGGCAAGTCCCGGGGAGAGGTAGCAACAAACAGCTCATTCAAGCTCAGACCTTCTTGCTGAGAATCTGCCAACCCTTGGCCCGTGGTCAAATCCAACGTTCCACCAAACAGAATATTCGGTGTCAAGGGGTAAGCTGCTGATAAGCGAGCCCTAGCAGATGAGTCATCTCCTTGATACAGATATACGCCTTGCAGTTGCACAGCGGGTTGGCTTAAAGCCGTACTTCGCAAAAGTGGTCTAGAGGTTTCTGGCTGAGTTTCCAAAGCAGCAGCGGGCGCTAAGTTACTCGGAGGCATCGTGGTGCTTTGAGGCGCTGTCGGGGTTGGTGTGTTTTGGAATGGTGGAAAAGCTGTCGGCTGCCCCGCTGGATAACCACTGCCATAGGGACTTGGAGCACCATAGGGACTTGGAGCACCATAGGGACTCGGAGCACCGGAGGGGACGTAGGGTGCACTGGGATAAGGGCTGCTGGGAGCAGGGTTTCCAGAATAATTGGGCGCAGCGTTGTAAAAGTTACCAGGATAGGTTGGAGGCGGGGCTGCAAAATTGCTGGGATAACCCGGAGCGGGTGGGTAGGCACTAGCAGGGTAAGGAATAGCAGGATACCCTACCGTAGGCCCAGGAAAATTAACGGGGTAGCCAGGATTGTTGGGATAAAAATTGCTCGGATAACCAGGAACTGGCGTATAGGAATTATTGGGATAAGCAGTACCGGGATAACCTACCATAGGCCCAGGAAAATTACTGGGATAACCTGGATTTTGGTTATAAATGTTACCTGGATAACCAGGTGGGATAGGGCTAGAGAAATTAGTCGGATAACCTGGATTTTGGTTATAGAAATTAGTCGGATAGTTAGGGGCTCCATTCGAGAAATTGTTTGGGTAATTCGGCGCTCCTTGATAAAAATTACTGGGATAGCTAGGCGCTCCTTGATAAAAATTTTGCTCTACAGGTGGCGCACTCAAATTAGGCATTGAGGGCGTAGCTACAGGCGCTGAATTAGGAGAGGGGGATGGAGCAAATCGATTGTAGAAATAGACATTATTCGAGCTATTAGAAGGGTTAGAACCGCTACCGGGAGCCATTGGAGCGGGCATCGGCGCAGGAAGTGACTGCCCCATCGGGTAGAAACCACCATTGGGATTCCAACCATAAGGACTCCCATAAGGATTCCATCCTCCAGGTGGTGGCATAGGTGATGGCTGAACAGGAGGCAACTGCCCAACTGCATAGGGATAGGGGTAAGCATTACCATAAGCATTACCATTGGCAACTCCCCACCCTGGCGCGGGTACAGGCACTCCAGACATCCAGGGCAATTGCTGAGGAGAAAAATTACTGCTGGATGCTTCTGAGCGAACCGTAGGCAATGGAGTTGGAACTGGCAGCGGTTGTTCGGTGGTAGAAAGCGTGGGTAAATTTCTACCCTGCCCTAGGGGTTGGGGCCAACTATTGCAATTATCTCCGCACATTCCAGGGCCATAGGGTCCAGTTACACCTAAACCCGTACCGTTCATCTGCCAGTAATTATCAGCCGTCTGGATAGGAGCAGTAGGGGAGATGCTAACAGGAGCGGTAGGAACCGATGTGGCTTGAGCAGAAAGCGATCGCTCAGGAGCAGTAGAGGTGGCCGATCGCTCAGGAGGGGCACTAATTTCCAGATCAGTAGTTTTTAGCTCAAGCGGCTGAGTTAGATCCACTTCAGCCGTAGACAAACTTTTAGGGGCATTGAGGGGAGCGGCCATAGCCACCCCGGAGCGAGCCTGAGGTGTAGCGTTTTTGCCTCTGATCTTTTTCCTTTCTTTTCTTTCTGGGTCAGCTTGTCTCTGAGTACCTGGGGCTGGATTCGGAGAGGTTGCTTGAGGCGTTGGCTCTTGCTGACGGCGAGAGTTTGCCAAGCTAGGCTTTGCCTGAATTAACCCAGCAGCCAAAAACAATGAGATTGAGCCAGATGCCAGGACTCTAACAGAGAATAAATAGCTACGAAAGATAGACCAACGAGAATCAAGCATGATATGGCTCACACCTACTGTGCTGTCTGATGCGGTCTAGCGAATATTGAAGCTAAGACTGTCGAAAACACTGAGACTGCTGAAAACTTTAGCAGAAGCAGCGGTCATAAGGAAAATAAAAATCTTATTTAACTGCTTCATCTAAACGCTTCGCTGATATTTGGATCTGAATTCATCCAAATGCTGATTAGAATCAAAATGGAAGTCAAATAACTTAGACAGCACCCACCCCTTGAACGGCCTCAAAAAGGCCTATCTAAGGAAATACAATACTTCGAGATCTAGTGGTACAACAATCTGCTGAAATTCATTAATTTTTCACACAAAAAACCCGAATATTAAAATACTATTTTTATCAGGAATATCAGGCTCAATAGTAGTTGATGCTATTCTAATTTTGCTTTCATCAACTAATAGGATTTGTTATTTTATTAACAACTTACTCGCGATCGCCATGCCACATCAGTTTCTAGATCTCACCTTCCAAGCCAAGCAGGTTTGGCAGAAAGCGCTACCCTATTGCCTGAGCGTCCTAGCTCTTGCTGGCACTGGTTGCTCGGAGGCAAAAGCTCCTGTCGCTGATTTGAGCTTCCAAGTAAAACCCGCCGGGCGATCGGGGGTCTATGCCGTCTCAGGCAGCACCAATCTACCCGACCAAAGCCAGATCACCGTTGCTGCCATTCGCTATCTTTCTGCCAGCAACACAGCACCCATAGCCGCTGGGCACTTGTCATCAGAACTCTCATCTCAGCTAACTTATACAGTCTTGAGTCGGCAAAACGTTGCAGTCAACCAAGGCAAATGGCAAACCTCGCTGAATCTTTGGCAAGTTGCACCCAATGGTCAAGTTCGTGAAGGATGGCAACTCAATCAACCGGAACTCAAACTTCCCATGACTCCCGCGCCTGATGTCGTCTTCTTAGCAACCTTCGAGCCTGCGAATCAACCAGCTACTATTTCCCAAAAATTACAAGAGCAAGGCCTGCAACTAGAAGGTAACTTAGCCCGCTTTACCACAGATGGTCAACGTTACTTGCAAGTGAGTCAAGCATTACCCGTAGCCCTGCCAACAGGTAAAACAGTTCCTCCAGCCATTACCGCAGCTGATATCAACGGTGGATGGGGCGATCGCGCTGGGAGCACCCCTCAACAATCAAACACAGAAGATCTCAAACCAGCAGCCAGCGCCAATATTAGCCAAACTACTGCCCCACTCTCACCCGACCAGCAACTTCGCTAGTAGATACCCATCTGAAACCGGATCTACAATATCGAGTCCAGTGGGATCAAGGGTTTGAGGAAGCAGTAGTTAAGATTGCCAATGCCATCAGTACAAAAGCAAAACTTGTAGCTCAGGAAGCCACTCGCTGTTGTACGTGGACAGGCTCCACCTTTTGTGAGCGAGGCTGATGGCTCATATTGGAATGAAATCGATTGAGGCTAGTAGCTCGTCCAGCATCTAATTGAGGTAAATCTTGGAAGGCTCCTTGCAACACTTCTAACTGAGACATAATTTGTTTCAGTTGAGTTTGTAACTCATCTACTTGGGCATGAGCTGCGGTGGCTTGCAACTGTGCTGCCTCAGTCGTTGCCCCTGCTTGAGCAAAGCTGAGGAAAGCTTGAGCGGGATGCAAAGCAGAAACGGCAGCTTGCATCGACATCGAACGAGGTGCATCAGTTTTTACCTCGACCGTTGGAGTCGAAACTGTTGCAACTTCAGCTGCGCCTGCATCTGAAGCGGTAATTACTACAGGTTGAGCTACATTAACGACAGTTGCTGTCACAGCCTGTGCAGGTTTGTCATGCAGAAAATCAGAGAGTCCCGTAGCTGCCAAGCGAACTTCAGATAACTTCAGCTCTTCTAGCTGGATCTCTTTTACTTGCAAATTCTCTTTGAGGCTAGACAGTTGTTCCTCGGCTTGAGCAGATTTACGAGAAGAGTGCCGCCAACCCGTTACCGCGATACTTGCAATTCCTGCACCCAAGCTCAGCGCCGCTGCAAACCCTAAATAGGGAGCTGCTACATCTTTTAGCTGACCACTAAAAACAGGTTCTTGTTGCATCCGAATATCAACTGGTTGTGAACCCAACACAACTAGTGGCAACGTCAAGCTAGAAAACACCGTGCTAGAGAGAAGAACAGCAGGTAGTAAAAAGCTCTTAAGTGGCGATACAGGCATATTTTGAACTCCAAGCAAATACGGGTTTCAAAGGTCGTTAGTTTCGTCGTGGAAATGATGTTTACTGTTTTCATTTCCCTGGCTCTTCTATAACTCAGGGCTAAAAAAAAGCAGCGGCTGACTGGGTGAGCAGAGAATTAACCCTAGAAAACTTAAGTGGAGTAACTGCTCTTCTTTATAAACATTAATAGGTATCTCAGTAATTTCCGTATAGACCTGATAAAGACACCCCTAGACGCTGATGAAGATGATGTAAATTTTGCCTTAGACCCTCTAAGCTCAAGCATCTACCTACGTCTATCCCCTTAGAGATAAGCTGCGCCTTCATGGAGTTAGGCAACTCCAAAAAGTAAATAACTCAAAAGGTATACTTTTTCTAGTAACAGGTCTGGACTGCAAGAAGTTTAGATAAAGCTGACTGATGAAATTGTGAATTTTTCGATAAAAAGACACTTTCGGCTTGGGTCGGCGTCGTAGGGCGTAGTTTTTACTACCTGCTTGTTACGGTCGAATCCCTCGGAACTATTTATTAGCTCAATGACCATTAAGCTGCTATTTCCAGCAATTTCTTCAATGAGTTTGATAGCCAAACGAAGCATTGACTAAAAATATGAGCGAATTCTTCCAGCAAGTCTCAATTTTTTTTGGACGGCATTACCAAAGAGTGGTTCATGTCCGGAACTACTGGCGATCGCGTCCTTTACTCCAGTGGTTAGCCTTAGCTCTGGTTGGCTTATGTCTCAGTTTGGGACTACAGTTCTATCCAAGCTTAGAGCCAGCGAATGCTACCCCCGCGATCGCTTTCCCCCTAATGACCAGAGGTGCTCAAATTATTGATGGCAGAGGTCGGCCAGTCTTACTGCGGGGGGTGAATTGGTTCGGCATAGAGACAGAACTGCACGCTCCTCACGGTTTATGGGCTCGTGACTACCGTGAGATGTTGGCGCAAATCAAGGGTTTAGGCTACAACATCATTCGCCTTCCTTTCTCAGTACAAGCCCTACGCTCTGCTGAGGTGAGCGGGATTGATTTTAGTATTGGCGCAAATCAAGCCTTGGAGGGTAAATCGCCTCTAGAAATTATGGATGCTGTGATTCAAGCAGCGGGGCAACAAGGATTGCTGATTTTGTTGGATTGTCACCAGCTTAACGATCAACGCATTCCGGAGCTTTGGTATGGTGATGGCTTTACCGAAGCAGATTGGATCGACACCTGGAAAATGTTAGCAACTCGCTACAAAAACCAGCCGCATGTGATTGGAGCCGATCTTAAAAATGAGCCGCATGGTCGCGCCAGTTGGGGCACAAATAACTCAGCGACGGATTGGCGACTGGCGGCTGAGCGAGCAGGCAATGCCATTTTGGCGGTGAATCCTAACTGGCTAATTGTGGTCGAGGGAGTCGAAAACAATGTACCAGGGCAGAAGCTAGCAGTTCACTGGCAAGGTGGCAACTTAGAAGGTGTCAAGCGTTTCCCTGTTCGCTTAGCGCTCAAGCATAAATTAGTTTACTCGCCCCATGAATATGGCCCCGGTGTTTACGACCAACCTTGGTTTTCAGGAGCAGCTTTTCCTAAAAACCTTTATAGTCGCTGGGAAACTGGATTTCATTACATTGCCACTCAGAAACTAGCGCCTATCTTGATTGGAGAGTTTGGGGGGCGACAGGTAGACCGCAACTCCCCTGAGGGAATTTGGCAACGGCAGCTGGTTGACTTTATTCGGCAGAAACAACTGAGCTTTACTTACTGGAGCTGGAACCCCAACAGTAAAGATACTGGAGGCGTCTTACAAGATGATTGGCGCACGGTGGAACGTAACAAGCAAGCACTCCTCAGCCAGCTCTTACCCAAGCCTAATTCTCCGGCAGTTTCTTTCCCGACTAACCGTGTTACTTCTCCCTCCAGAACTCAACCAACTCCGAGAGGTCAACGTCCAAGCTCGCGATCGCCCGCCACATCACCTACCGCATCTTTACCTGCTCCGTCTTCACCTGCTTCATCTGCAACCACAACAACTCGACCGACTAACGCTCAGCTGCAAGTGAAGACAGCGATCGAGTCAGATTGGGCTACTGGCTTTTGTACCAGGTTCTTAGTGACGAATTCCGGTAAGATTGCAGCCCAGAATTGGCAGTTGGCTTTTCGGATGAACCAAGCCAGCATTAACAACAGCTGGAATGGTAGCTTCAATCGTCAAGGTCTACAGTATCGAGTCACCCCACCTGATTGGGGAAAGATATTACAGCCGAATCAAACTATGGATCTGGGCTTTTGCGCTACTAAGTCAGGCTCCGATTACCGCCCCCAGCAAGTTTCTATTTCCAGTCCTTAAATTTTCATTAGAAAAGAAAAACCGGAGGTGCAGATATTTCTGGAGCCTCCGGTTTCACTTAAGCCGTAACGTGAGCCTTAATGCGGATTGAACACCGTGATTAGAGGAAATTAATCTTCATCGTCATCATCCACGACATCACTAAACTCATCATCAATCAGTTCATCATCGTCCAAAATGGCAGATGTAGGTTTCTCCTCTCCAGGAACAGGCACGGTGAAACTTTCAAAACTGAAGTTGGGGCGATCGTCAAACGCACCATCCAAGCCGTAGCTACGGGCTGTGCGATCGTCTAAGACCACATCCCGCAGGTCTGCATCTTCGTCAAAGACATTGGTGCTATCAAAGCTGAGGTCAATGTCCGGACTGCCAACTTCTTCATAAGCATTGAAACCAGTACCCGCTGGAATCAGGCGTCCGATGATCACGTTTTCCTTCAGACCTCTCAGCCAGTCAGACTTACCTTCGATCGCAGCTTCTGTGAGAACCCTGGTGGTTTCCTGGAAACTAGCCGCCGAGATAAAGCTGTCTGTGTTGAGCGATGCTTTGGTGATACCCAAGAGCACAGGTGTATACTCAGCGGGAGCCCCACCCGTAATCGCCATTGCCTCGTTGACCTGCTGAACTTGATAGAGTTCAACCAATTCACCAGGCAACATGGTAGTGTCACCCCCATCGTCAACGCGAGCCTTAGAAGTCATCTGACGCACAATCACTTCAATGTGCTTGTCGGAAATATCAATTCCCTGAGACTGATATACAGATTGGACTTCGTTCACTAAGAAGGTTTGTACCTTCTGCAAACTGATGAGAGATGCGTCATGAACTCCCAGTGTTTCTCGGTTGACCTTGAAGACGATTTCTAGGATTTCGTGAGGATTGGATGGACCATCCGTCAGGGGTTCTGATGCGCCAACTTCCTGACCATCAGACACAATCACATTCTGACCAGGGCCAAGAGGGTAATCTGTCATCACCCCGTCCGCTTCGATGACTTTGACTTCCGCCACATCATCGTCACTGTAGACCACTTGAGCCGTGCCAGGACGTTCTGACAAGACGCAGGCTTCCTTAGGTTTGCGAGCTTCCAGCAATTCTTCAATTCTGGGCAAACCTTGGATAATGTCTCCAGTTTTCGTGCGCTCAAACACCAGCAGCACTAGGTTGTCACCCCGCTGCACCAGATCGCCATCATCAATGTGCAGCACTGCTCCAGGAGATACCCGATAAGGACGGGCAATGCGCAAAGTGACTTCAGAATCAGCCACGCCAACCACTTGACCAGAGTCTTCTAGTTTGGTGCCAGCAGCGATTTCGGTTCCAGCAATTAGCAAGTCACCTTCTTGCACCTTGGGAGCCTTACCTTGAGTGCTAATGACCACTCGGTCAGCATCCCTCACTACCAGCACTCGGCGAATTGCCTCAGCACCTTCGCGAATCCCTCGAACTTCACCCGCCTCTTTACACTGAATCTCAGTCCGCGCGACCACAGCACCTGGAGCAATTTGCTCGCCGTCTTTGACCAAAAGCCGAGTATGCGTACTCCCCTGAGTGGTGTCTGCGGCAATGTCACGACGAATGACCAAAGACTCCAGAATCACGAGTTGGAGACGCATGATTTCTGGGTCAGTTTCGTCTGGAATTAGCTCAATATCGGCAGCTAACTGAGGTGCATCTTGATCAATTTCTAGCACGAGCTGGGTGCGGAGCAACTCTAAGCCTTCAACAGACTTGACCCGCTCTCCATCCTTGTAGGGTAGGCGCTGTACCGCTCGTAGCTGAATGGTACGGCCCGATTCTTCGCTAGTGGAAGCTTGGCTCGGCACAGAAGGTTCATCAGGAACGACGAATTCAGTCACAGGTCGCAACAGCACCGCTGGACCTTCGGGTGTCTCCACATACTCCATGTAGCGCAGTTCGCTGAGCGTCAAGCCAGGAAGCACTTCTTGCCCAGGATTAGCCAGAGTGGGTTCTTTACCCATGAATTCTTCGGGGTTATCAATCATGTGCAAGTCCCCTGGCTTGATCACGATTTCCCGTAGAATGTCATTCTTCTGGATCACTTCGACCACACCATTGCTTTGGCAGAAGATGTCCTTAACGACTTCAGTTCCTGCCTCGACGTACTGTCCGTCCTCCACAAGGAGCAAAGAAATATCTTTGTTCACTTCGTGCGCTTCTTCTGGAATCCAAAGCAGCGTACCGCCTTGAACCACTTCGTAGCCTTGCTTAGCTTTGCCTCGCTTCGCTACTTCAACGCCAGAGTAACGGATGATCCCGCCTGTTTGAGTCCGGTAGCGATCGTCGATCAGCTCTGCGACGACTTGGTTGTTCGTTACTTTAGTACCAGGCGTTGCTTTGAGGGAGAACGACTGGTTGTGGTTGGTTTCAACTAAGTAGTGATCGCGGCCTTGATAACTTTCTACCCGCACCCGCGCTTCATCTAGCAGCACAGAAGCTGTGATGATTTCAACTTCACGGCCTCCCTTGCCTTCAGCTTCTTGCTGAGGTAGACGCACGGTTCCACCATGCTCTGTGATCAGCCTAGTTTCAGCTAGGACGCTATTAGCATCCACGCGATCGCCGTTCTTCACGATCGGTTCAGCACCCGGCGGCAAGTTGTAAACTTCACCCGACAGAATCCAGATCAAACCACCCCTTTGAGCGATCCGAGTGGTATTGCCCTGACGGTCTTTCTTCTCTTCGGGCACAATGTCTGCAAACTTGACTTCTCCAGCCAAGTCTGAAGCCACATCTTTACTAGCCTTCTCAGTTGTGCGCCGAGTCCGACCCGCAAGGGGAACTTCTGCCAAGAATTGATCCTTCTTGACATGCTCACCATCTTTAACCAATAAGGTGGAGCCTTGAGGAATCGCAAAGGATTCTTTCTTAGAACCCGACTCTAGGGTCAGGTCAGTATTGCTTTCCGCAATTAAAGCTTCATCTCCATGACGGGTCCGGTAGGGACGAGTCCGAAAACGCTTAGCGTAACGAATGGTGCCTTCAAAGGTAGCCCGCACTTGGCGCGCCATTTCCCCTGTGAATACCCCTCCTGTGTGGAAGGTCCGCATGGTTAGCTGCGTTCCAGGCTCACCAATGGATTGCGCGGCAATAATACCTACTGCTTCACCCAAGTCAACCATGTGAGCGTGAGCCAAGCTCCAGCCGTAGCAGTGCTGACAGACGGAACGAGTTGCTTCACAAGTCAGGGGCGATCGCACCACGACTGTTGGGACGCCCGATTGACCAATAAGTTGGCAGAGGTCATCTGAGAGGTCTTGGTTCCGGGCTGCAATCACCTCACCAGTTTGAGGATGCACCACATCTTCTGCCACCACCCGACCAAACAAGCGGTCTTTTAGGGGAATCAAGACGCGATCACCATCGGTCATGCTACGCACTGGGATACCCCGTTGGGTGCCACAGTCAATTTCACGAATGATTACATCCTGGGCCACGTCAACCAGACGACGGGTGAGGTATCCAGAGTCTGCGGTTCTAAGGGCGGTATCTACCAATCCCTTCCGGGCTCCGTAGGAGGAAATGATGTACTCAGTGACAGTCAAACCTTCTCGGAAGTTGGTTTTGATCGGCAAGTCAATAATTTCACCTTGCGGATCGGCCATCAGTCCACGCATACCAACCAGCTGGCGAACCTGGGAGATATTTCCTCTAGCCCCAGAGAAGGCCATCATGTAAACCGAGTTCAACGGATTGGTGGTTTTGAAGTGCCGAACCACCTCGTCCTTCAGTTCCTCACTCGTACCATTCCAGGTGTCGATAACCTTCTGAAAACGCTCTACTTCAGTAATCTCACCACGGGTATAACGGGTTTCAGTGTCTCGAATCTCTTCTTCCGCTGCGTCCAATAGCGCTCGCTTGGTCGGAGGTACTTGTAGGTCGTCTACACTAATTGAAACCCCTGCCTTGGTAGCGTAGCGAAAGCCCAGATCCTTCAATAAGTCAGCCACCTGGGCGGTCCGAGCCGTACCGTAGTTGGTAAAAGACCAAGAAATTAGTTTCTTGAGCTGTCCTTTATCAACCACTCGATTCCGAAAAATCACTGCTTCTTCAGGCTTCTGGTTTGAATTTTGCTCTGCCATTGTTGCTCTCTGTCCCTCTTTTAATGCAGGAAGAGACGCGTATAGACGCGACTGGGAAGTCGCGCCTACTCATCACGTCTGTATAGGCTTACGCCATAAAGTTGCAGCTTCTACCGTCATGAAGCTAGTTAGTCAAGGCGTCTTGAATCGTCTTGTTGTAGATAATTCGTCCCGGAGTCGTTCGAATGTACTGCGAGATCAAATTCCCTTCATTGTCCTCACGAGTTCTGCGGAACTTATAAACTTTGGTGACCGTACCATCTGTGGACTCTTGGACTTCTACAGGTTCCGTATCCGGTTCGTTAGATTCGACAGCGCCATCGAATCGCACCCAAACATAAGCATGGAGGTCAACCTGTTGCTGTTCATAGGCAGTAATGGCATCATCCAAATTGGCAAAATAGCCACCTGACCCCTTCTGGTGAGTCGGATTCTCAGCCGTCAAGTAATAGCAACCCAATACCATGTCTTGGCTCGGTGTCACAATTGGGCGACCTGTCGCTGGCGACAAGATATTGTTAGAAGCTAACATCAACAGCCGAGCCTCTGCTTGTGATTCTAGCGAGAGTGGCACGTGAACCGCCATTTGGTCACCATCAAAGTCAGCGTTAAACGCAGGGCAAACCAATGGGTGCAATTGAATCGCGCGGCCTTCTACTAGGATCGGCTCAAACGCCTGAATCCCCAAGCGGTGGAGGGTTGGCGCTCGGTTTAGTAGCACCGGGTGACCATCAATCACTTCCTGGAGGACATCCCAAACGCTCGGATCGCCCCGTTGAATCAGCTTCTTGGCAGCCTTGATGTTGTTCACTAACCCTTGGCGAATCAACCGATGAATCACGAAAGGTTGGAACAGCTCGATCGCCATTTCCCGTGGCAGACCACATTGGTGAATCTTGAGCTTAGGGCCTACCACAATGACAGAACGGCCAGAGTAGTCTACCCGCTTACCCAATAGGTTTTGACGGAATCGCCCTTGCTTACCTTCAATGATGTCTGACAGTGACTTCAAAGGACGGTTATTAGCCCCGACGACCGTTCGGCCCCGACGACCATTGTCAATCAGGGCATCCACTGCTTCCTGAAGCATTCGCTTCTCGTTACGAACGATAATCTCAGGAGCCAGGATTTCTTGCAGACGCGCTAGACGATTATTCCGGTTAATGACCCGCCGATACAAGTCATTCAGGTCAGAGGTTGCGAATCGGCCCCCATCTAGCTGCACCATCGGGCGTAAATCCGGCGGAATCACCGGAATCACCGACAGCACCATCCATTCTGCTTGAGCACCCGTCGCAATAAAGTTATCAATCACGCGCAGACGCTTAATCAGCTTGGCCCGCTTCTGACCTTTAGAGGTAGCAATTTCCTCTCGCAGCTGCTCAGCCTCTGTTTCTAGGTTGATGTCTTGCAGCAACCGTTGCAACGCTTCGGCTCCAATGCCAACCTCAACCCCTTCTAGAGGCGAATCTTCGCTGTAAATTTGGTCTTCAATCTCAATCCATTGGTCTTCTGTCAGCAGTTGCTTATAGGTTAAGTTTTCTGCATTGCCCGGATTGAGCACTACATAGGCGTTAAAGTAAACAATCTGCTCCACATCCCGCAAAGGCATATCGAGTAAGATCGCCATGTAGCTCGGAATACCCTTGAGGTACCAAACATGAGCGACAGGAGCCGCCAGTTTGATATAGCCCATGCGATGCCGACGCACCCGCGATTCTGTGACTTCAACGCCACAGCGCTCACAGACAATTCCGCGATGCCGAACTCGCTTGTATTTACCGCAATGGCATTCCCAATCTTTAGCTGGGCCAAAGATCCGCTCACAGAACAAACCATCCATTTCTGGCTTTAGCGTCCGGTAGTTGATGGTTTCCGGTTTGGTCACTTCACCAACCACCTGCCCATTAGGTAGAGTCCGCTCCCCCCATTGGCGAATTCGATCCGGAGATGCCAGACCAATTTTGACGTAGTCAAATCGCTGTTCTAGCTTTGGCATCGCTTGCAGCTTCCTTAGTGTCTATTGTTGAGATCTGTTGTTGGGCTTAGTTTCTGGTTGATGGGCTGCTAGCTGTCAGCTTAGTTAACTGACTATTGACTCTAGCAACCCATCTTGCATTAACTTAGGCGTCTTCTTCTTCCAGTTCTTCTCTGGAGATAGATTCGTAGGTGGGCCGAGAGGGAGCTCGACGGCTATTAACATCTGCCATCAGGTCTACCTCTACGTCTCGGCTAGTTCCATCCTCCTTCGTCTCTACCTTATGGACTGCAATATCTAGGCAGAGGGACTGCAATTCTCGCATCAGTACCTTGAAGGATTCTGGCGTTCCCGGACGAGGAATGGCTTTTCCTTTGACGATCGCATTGAGGGCTTCATTCCGACCCTGCATGTCATCCGACTTCACAGTCAATAACTCTTGCAAGGTGTAGGCAGCACCAAAGGCTTCCAACGCCCACACTTCCATCTCTCCGAAGCGCTGGCCCCCTTGTTGAGCTTTACCACCCAAGGGTTGCTGCGTTACGAGCGAGTAAGGTCCAGTAGAACGAGCGTGAATCTTGTCATCAACCAAGTGAACCAGCTTCAGCATATAAGCTTTACCGATGGTCACAGGTTGATCAAAGGGTTCGCCAGTACGACCATCGAACACTTGAATCTTGCCAGCATTATCCGGGTCAAATAGCCAATCTTGGCCCTTCTTCTTACTGGCTTCTAGAAGCTTGCCATGCACGGTTTCACGAGACTTCTCCGCTCCATGCATTTCGTCAAAAGGGACCACCTTGAAGCGGGCATCCAGATTCTCTCCAGCCCAAGCTAAGAGACATTCAAAGACTTGGCCGACGTTCATCCGGGAAGGCACACCCAAGGGATTGAGCACAATATCCACGGGACGGCCATCTGGCAAGTAAGGCATGTCTTCAATCGGCAGAATCCGGGAAATAATCCCTTTATTACCGTGGCGACCTGCCATCTTGTCACCCACTTGGATCTTGCGCTTCTGGGCTACATACACCCGCACAACCATGTTGGCACCCGGGGGCAGTTCATCCCCTTGTTCACGAGTAAAGACTCGGACATCCACAACTCGGCCTTTTTCACCGTTGGGGACGCGCAGGGAGTTATCGCGAACATCTCTAGCTTTTTCACCAAAGATGGCTCGTAGCAGCTTTTCTTCCGGAGGCTGATCTGATTCCCCTTTGGGAGTCACTTTCCCAACCAGGATGTCTCCTGCTTCTACCCAAGCACCAATCCGAATAATGCCGCTTTCGTCGAGTTGACGAAGGGAATCTTCACCCACGTTAGGAATTTCACGGGTGATTTCTTCGGGTCCGAGTTTGGTCTGACGCGCTTCAATTTCGTATTTTTCAACGTGAATTGAAGTGTACACATCATCAGAAACTAGGCGCTCGCTGATCAGGATCGCGTCCTCGTAGTTGTAGCCTTCCCAAGGCATGTAGGCTACCAGAACGTTTTGTCCTAGGGCCAGTTCTCCGCCTTCGGTGGCTGAGCCGTCAGCTAGGACTTGACCTGCCACGACGCGATCGCCCACAAAAACGATGGGGCGTTGATTCAAGCAGGTATCTTGGTTAGACCGCTGATACTTCTGCATGGGATACTCAATTTCGCGACCTTGAGGATCTCTGACTCGCAGCTTATCAGCCGCCACATAAGTCACTTCACCAGCGGTTCGGCTGACCACAACCATACCGGAGTCACGCGCCGCCTGAGCTTCCAAACCTGTCCCTACCAAAGGCCGCTCTGGCCGCAATAGAGGTACAGCCTGACGTTGCATGTTGGAACCCATCAAAGCTCGGTTCGCATCGTCATGTTCCAGGAAAGGAATCAACGAAGCTGCCACCGAAATGATTTGTACCGGAGAGACAGCCACGTAGTCTACTTGGTCAGGCGTAGTAGTCGTGAAGTCCTGACGGTAACGCACTGGAACGGTCACACCTTGAATGAAGCCTTCCTCATCCATCGGGATGTCACCTGGAGCAACTCGCAGATCGTCCTCTTCATCTGCGGTCATATAGATGGGCGGCTGGTCCTTCAAGACTCGTCCCATCTCAACCGGATAAAAAGGAGTCTCAATGAAACCGTAGGAATTGACACGGGCATGAGTTGCCAAAGAGCCGATCAAGCCAGCGTTAGGGCCTTCTGGAGTTTCAATCGGGCAAATCCGTCCATAGTGGCTAGGGTGAATATCCCGCACCGCAAAGCCCGCCCTCTCCCTGGTTAAACCCCCAGGGCCTAAGGCACTGAGACGACGCTTGTGGGTCAACTCAGCCAGAGGATTGGTTTGGTCCATGAACTGAGACAGTTGGCTAGAACCAAAGAACTCTTTAATCGCGGCAACCAAAGGTTTGGGGTTCACCAAAGACGCAGGTGTCAAAGAATCTGCATCCGAAACCGTCATCCGTTCCCGAATGATTCGCTCTAAACGGTTGAGGCCAACTCTGACTTGGTTTTGCAGCAACTCACCGACAGAGCGCACCCGACGGTTACCCAAGTGGTCGATATCATCAATGCTGCCAATATCAAATTCCAGGTTGATCAGATAATCAATGGCAGCCAAGATATCCTGAGCCGTCAAAACTCGAACGGTATCCGCCACATTGAGTCTGAGCTTCTTGTTGAGCTTGTAGCGACCCACTCGACCCAAGTCATAGCGCTTAGGATCAAAGAAGCGAGAATCCAACAGTTGCTGTCCACCAGAAACAGTCGGAGGCTCACCTGGACGCAGTTTGCGATAAAGCTCCATCAAAGCTTCTTCTTCGCTAAACTGGCCTTCTTTCTCAATTGTTTTCTGAAAGTACTCTGGGTGACGTAGCGCATCAAAAATTTCGTTGTCGCTGAGACCTAATGCCTTCAACAGCACCTGAGCAGACAGCTTGCGGGTTTTGTCGATCCGCACCCACACCAAGTCATTTTTATCAGTCTCAAACTTGAGCCAAGCGCCTCGGTTGGGAATCAAGCTGGCATTGTAGGTACGACGACCATTTTTGTCAGTTTCAGATTTATAGTAGACGCCAGGGCTACGAACAATCTGATTGACGATAACCCGCTCAGCACCGTTAATAATGAAGGTACCGCGATCGGTCATCAAAGGCAGGTCACCGATGAACACTTCCTGCTCTTTAATTTCACCCGTCTCTTTATTGATTAGGCGAGTGGGGACATACATCTGAACAGCGTAGGTACCATCCCGGCGCTTCGCTTCATCAACGTCGTACTTGGGCCGCTTCAGTTTGTAATTCTTACCTAAGAAATGTAGCTCCAGTTTGCCTGTGTAATCGGTAATAGGCGAAAAGCTCTCTAGCTCTTCGATGAGTCCCTCTTCTAAGAACCAGCGAAAACTGGATCGCTGAATCTCAACTAAATCTGGAAGGGTGAAGGCCAGTGCAGTTTGAGTCTGATTAGTCATGCGTCTCCTCAGGAGGGTCACGCCCAGCGCGAGTCCCAGATGTTATGCGATCTGCACAAAAATGTCAATAGAAAACTTTGGACCCTGACGAGAAGGACCCAAAGGCGTAGTCTAGCGAATTAAATGGGCAGTTGAGAGATTTAAGGTAGTCTCCAATGGGCTGTTTAGCTAAGCAGCTGAAATTTTTTAGTTAAGGTGAGGAAAACTGTCAGCACCTTCCAAAATCAAGGAAGAGGCAGGAGCAGTTTCCCAATAGCGTCTACTCAAGGGGTTGTTAACTGACGCCACAAAATCGCTACTGTTGACACTCCTACCATTATGACGTAAGCAGAGGCAATTTGTGGGCTGTAGTTTTGTACATAGCCATCAAATTCTAAAGCTTACTTATGAGTAAGGGTTAGGAGTAAGGGATAGCAGGGGCTCCAGTTGCTTTCGGCGGCAGTTGAGGCAAACCAAAAAGCTGACAAGCGTTCTGCGTCGTCTGTGCTGCTAGCACTTCTAGAGGCACAGACCGCAACTGCGCAACTTGCTCCGCCACATAGCGCACGTAAGCAGGTTCATTTCGTCGCTCTCCTCGCTTGGGAACAGGAGCCAAAAATGGGCAATCTGTTTCTACTAGGAGGCGATCGCTGGGCACCATACGGGCAGAGGCTTGAATCCCAGCCGCATTTTTGAAAGTCACCGTACCACTAAAACTGATATAGAACCCTAATTCTAGGAACCACTCAGTTTCGGTCGGTGTCCCTCCCCAACAGTGCATCACGCCGCGAACAGGACCTTGGTCTTGCCAGAAATCCCTTAACAACTGAGCCATTTCTGGTGCAGCATCTCGACAATGAATAATCACTGGCAAGCTTAACTCTTGAGCGATCGCAAGTTGACCTTGAAATGCTGCTATCTGCTGTTGCCGATTATCTGCTTTGTAGAAGTCTAAGCCTGTTTCACCAATCGCCACCACTCGCGAATCAGAAGAGGCCAGCTCTAAGATTTGAGCGCGAGAATTAGGTGTCCATTTGTCTGCATCCAGTGGGTGCAAACCCACCGCAAAAGACAACTCAGGAAAGCGATCGGCGATCGCTTGAATACTGCTAAACTCCGTTGGCTCTACGCAAGAGTGAATCAAACGAACCACTCCAGCCTCCCGCCACCGTTGAGCTACAGCCTCCAAGTCAGGCTGAAACGTTTTAAAGTTGATATGGACGTGCGTATCAATCAACTGCATAAGCAAGCCGCTGATTGGTTCTAATGGGAACAATCTCACTAAATGAGGTTAAAGCAGAATGCGGAATTGTATCTATCAAGCTTACAACCCCCTAGCAGCAAAATTGTCTGGCGCTCAGGCACCAGACTACCGCTACCCAAAGTTCAGTTGTCAGCAACGAACCTCAGCCCTTAGGCTACCAACTAGGAGGCAGCAGAAACGGGAGAGTTCTTGCTTTTTAGCACTTTAGCCAGATTCGACTTTTTGCGAGCGCCATTATTAGGATGCAGCACGCCTCGCTTCACAGCTTTATCAATTTTGCTGTAAGCGTTGGCCATGTGCTTTTGTACTTCTTGCATTAGCTCAGGGCTAGGATCGGCTGCATAGGTGTCTACAGCTGCTAAGTACTTTTTCATCAGGGTTTTAACCGCTGATTTGTAGGTTTTGTTGCGCAAACGGTTGCGTTCTGCGATCTTGACGCGTTTGATAGCGGACTTAATATTCGCCACAGCCAGTCCTAAGGAAACTCTCTACAACTACTTGGAAAGAAATAAAATACCAGAAAAACTAATATAGCATCTCCTTACCGTATTCCGATCCTTCAAAAATCCAGGTTAAGCTAGAGAGGCGAGTACGGGTTTGTCAAACCCGCTCTCCGACGGGTAATTCCTAAGAGACTGCATTCTGACTCCATGCTGCGAATTATTACTCAGCGAACTGAGGCACGAACCGAACTACGGCGTATTTGCGATCGCACTCACGATGACCAAGTGTTTCACAAAGAAGCCACGGTTCGCGAAGTGTTACAAGCTGTGAAGCGTCAAGGCGATCGAGCCCTGTTACACTACACAGCCGAATTTGATCAACAAGAATTAAAACCTGAAGAATTACGTGTTAGTGGCTCAGAGTTAGATGCTGCCTATCAGCAGGTATCGAAGGAGTTACTAGATGCGATTCGTCTGGCTCGTAAACAAATTGAAGCGTTTCATCGGCAACGAGTCCCCAAAAGCTGGGTGCAGTTTGGTGAAGATGAGGTCGTTCTAGGAAAGCGCTACACACCAGTCGATCGAGCGGGCCTTTACGTACCAGGGGGTCGAGGGGCTTATCCCAGTACAGTTTTGATGAACGCGATCCCGGCGATGGTGGCTCAGGTGCCTAGAATCGCGATCGTGACCCCACCAGGACCAGAAAAATCGGTCAACCCAGCCGTACTGGTGGCGGCTCAAGAGGCAGGCGTTCAAGAGATTTATCGAGTGGGGGGAGCACAGGCGATCGCCGCTTTAGCGTTTGGCACCGAAACCATTCCCAAAGTAGACGTGATCACTGGCCCCGGCAATATCTATGTGACTCTCGCTAAGAAGTTGGTTTACGGCACTGTTGGCATTGACTCCTTAGCGGGTCCCTCCGAAGTATTGGTGATCGCAGACGAAACTGCCAACCCAGTCTATGTAGCGGCTGATCTGCTAGCTCAGGCAGAACATGACCCAATGGCAGCGGCGATTTTAATTACTACAGACTCTTCTCTAGCTTTAAAAGTGGTCGCAGAAGTAGAGCAACAACTAATCGACCACCCCAGACGTACCCCCACAGAGAAGGCGATCGCTCACTACGGCTTGATCATCGTGGTCGATTCTCTGGAAACTGCAGCCGAGTTGTCTAATGAGTTCGCGCCAGAACACTTAGAGCTAGAAATCGCAGACCCGTGGGCCTTGATTGATCAGATTCGTCACGCTGGTGCTATTTTCTTAGGGTCCTCGACCCCAGAAGCAGTAGGAGACTACTTAGCAGGCCCAAACCACACCCTACCCACCTCTGGCTCGGCTCGCTATGCTTCCGCCCTCGGTGTCGAGACCTTTATGAAGCACTCCAGCCTGATTCAGTACAGCCCAACAGCGCTGCAAAAAGTTTCCGCAGCCATAGATGTTTTAGCGACCGCAGAAGGGCTAACTTCCCATGCCGACTCAGTTCGCCTCAGAACCCAACCCAAGCAGATAGATCCACAATCCTAAAAAAAGCAAAATTTAGCCACTAACGCTGGAAAGACCGCTAAGCTAGCTGAAAGCGCTTCTCGTACCCACTGCAAGCTAGCTCTTTTCAGCGTTAGAAGTTTATGCCTAACAGTAGGGCATGACCAAGGCTGCTTTGCATTGTTAGGAGGCCCGTTGTGTTGAAAACAATTGTGATCGCCCTAGATAGTTCGGGATTAGCTGAGCAAGTCATGCAAGCTTTGCAAGCATTAGTACTGCAACCTTCGACCAAAATCGTCTTAGCTCATGTTATTTCTCCTCCAGAAGAGGAAACAGAATTAGCCGCTGATCAGCCTCATCCAAACTTTGAACCACTTCCCTACCGTAATTTAGAGAAGCAATTACAGTCCTATCAAGTGACTCTGACTTGTCCTAGTGAACTAGAAATTGTTAGCGGCGACCCTGCCGAAGAAATCGTGCGGCTTGCCAATATCTATGAAGCAGACTTGATCATAATCGGCAGTCGAGGTCTGACAGGCTTAAACCGGATCATTCAGGGATCGGTAAGCAGCCAGGTAGTAGAAAGCGCTCCCTGCTCAGTCTGGGTCGTAAAGCCTAAATTCTAGTAGTTGGCTAGTAATGGGTAGAAAACCTAAACCCGATGACGGCAGGTTTAACCTTGCATGTCAAACTTTCTCATTCCTTCAAGAAAGGTCAGGCTTGATGAATTTTATGCTTGACTCTGCTCGCGCAGCGATCGCAGGAGGTACTTACACAGTAGACAGGTCAGGGCTTTTGGAGTCAGACTGTGAAAACTTGCTCAGGTTGCGGAGTCATCCTGAACTCTAATACACTCCTAGCCAAGACCAGTCATCGTTACCTTACCCCTTGCCATGTTTGCAAGTTCAGACAATCCTGAACTCTCTATCGTTATTCCTTTCTATAACGAGGCGCTCAACATTGATCACCTGTTTGAGCGGTTGCTCTCGGTACTCGATCAACTTCAAGTTCAGTACGAAGTTATTTGCATCAATGATGGCAGCCAAGATGACACGCTGAAGTGCTTAGTGGAGCATCACCAGCGTCGTCCTGAAATTAAGGTGATTAACTTATCCCGTAATTTTGGTAAGGAAGTGGCCCTCACCGCAGGTCTAGATTTTAGCCAAGGGGCCGCTGTCGTTCCGATTGATGCTGATTTACAAGATCCGCCCGAATTAATTGGAGATTTGATGGCGAAGTGGCGGGAAGGCTACGATGTTGTGTTTGCAACACGGCGATCGCGTCAGGGAGAAAGTTGGCTCAAGCGCTGGACTGCGGATGTGTTTTATCGCATTATCGGACGCATGAGCCAAGTTCCGATTCCCCGAAACACCGGAGACTTCCGCTTGCTCGATCGCCGTGTCATTGATGCCCTCAAGCAAATGCCAGAAAGAACTCGCTTTATGAAAGGGCTATTTGCTTGGGTCGGCTTTAAACAAGCAGCGGTGTTTTACGATCGCCCCCAACGCTACAAAGGCACAACAACCTGGAACTACTGGCGCTTGTGGAACTTTGCCGTAGATGGCATTACTTCTTTTAGCTTCTTACCCCTTAAAGTTTGGAGCTATTTGGGTCTATCTCTCTCTATTCCCTCATTTTGCTACGCTACTTTTCTAGTTGTGCGGACTTTAATCTTCGGAATTGATGTGCCTGGTTATGCCTCTTTAATGGTGGTTGTCTTGTTTTTAGGTGGCATCCAACTCATCACGCTCGGCATCATTGGTGAATACCTAGGTCGAGTTTACGAAGAAGTCAAGCGAAGACCACTTTATTTAGTCCGCGAAGCCTATGGCTTTAAGACCACTAACCCCGAATAGCTTCATTTAACTTTTTCAGCAGCGATTGACAACGAATACAATGCCAATATCGTGACTCCTATATTTTGGAGCTAGCGATAGGTAGACTCTGCTGTATTCTATGAATGCAATGCTAGGAAGACTGTTAGGGACGCGCTACAAAGTTATACAAGCTCTAGGCTCAGGCGGGTTTGGTCAGACCTACATTGCAGAGGACATGCAGCGACCTGGAAATCCTCCCTGTGTGCTAAAACACCTCAATTTTTCGACACATCATCTACAGGTGTTGCAGCAGGTGAGGCGCTTGTTTTATGCAGAAGCAGAAACTTTAGAAAAGCTAGGGAAACACCATGACCAAATTCCTCAACTCCTAGCTTACTTTGAGGAAGAGCAAGAGTTTTATTTGGTGCAAGAATTTATACCTGGAAATCCTTTAAGTGTGGAATTACCTGGGGGCACCAAGCTATCAGAAGCCCAAGTCATTGCCATCTTGGAAGATATTTTAGGAGTCTTGGCTTACATCCACTCTCAAGGAGTTATTCACCGAGATATCAAGCCAGACAATTTGATTCGGCGACAACAAGACAGCAAGTTAGTTTTAATTGATTTTGGTGCGGTCAAAACCATTACCAACCAAGTTGTCGAAACGACAGGCCAAACCCAGTTAAGTGTACCGATTTACACCTCTGGTTACGGAGCCAGTGAGCAATGTTTAGGGAAGCCTCAATTTAGCAGCGATATTTATGCGTTAGGCGTGATTGCGATTCAGGCCCTAACGGGAATGCGGCCTTCCCAGTTTCCTCTCGACCCAGAAAGCAGTGAAATCGTTTGGCACGATCAAGCTCGTGTCAGCCCTCATTTGCGAAACATCATCGACAAGATGGTGCGCTATCACTTCAGCCAGCGTTACCAGTCGGCAGCAACAGTTTTACAAGACCTCCAACAAATTGCTGATTCGCCTGTTGCTACTAGCGATCCTGTTAAACCTGCGGCAACTCCCATCGCAACTCCCATCAGACCTGTTAAAAGCGATCGCTTTCGTCGTTTATGGCCAGTTTTAGTTGGAGTTGGCGTTGCTGCAATTGCTAGCTTCGGGGTCGCGGCTCTGTTTAGAAAGCCTTTGCCTCAACTTTTCATTGATGCGGCTGTAGAAACCCCAACAGAAGCCCTCAACCCAGTACCTAGCTCTGATTCCGCGATCGCGACCACCAATATGAGCTGGGGCGAGAAAATTCTGACGCCGGGAGTCGCCCCACCTACTAAGCAGAAAGGAGTGGATGCGTTTGCCGCTAGTGCTTATCCTCAAGCAGTGACAGCTCTAGAAGCCGCACGTCAGGCAGAGCGTAACGATCCCGAAACACTGATCTATCTCAACAATGCTCGGATTGGGACAACTCCTGCTCATGCGATCGCAGTGGTCGTTCCTTTGGGCGACACCCTTTACTCATCCTTAGAAATTTTACGAGGGGTGGCCCACGCTCAAGCACAGGTAAACCAGAAGGGAGGGATTAATGGCGTACCACTCAAAGTTGCGATCGCCAATGACAGCAATCAAGCTGAAACGGCTCAAGCGATTGCTAGCACTTTGGTCAATCGCTCCGAAGTTCTAGGAGTTGTAGGGCATGGCACTAGCGATACCACCTTAGCAGCGGGTCAGGTGTATCAGACAGCCGAATTAGTCATGGTGGCTCCAATCAGTTCTGCCGTTCAACTCTCAACGCTGGGCAACTATATTTTTCGCGTGATGCCCAGCGATCGCTTCACTGCCCGTGCCCTCTGCAACTACATGCTGACTAAACTGCAAAAAAAACGAGTCGCGATCTTTTTCAGCTCTGGAAGTAGCTACAGCGAATCTTTAAGCAGTGAATTTAAGAACGCTTTGTTTTACGGAAATCAAGGCCAGGTTGTAGGGGAATTTGACTTGGCTGGCCCTGACTTCAACGCTTACGAAACAGTTGAGCAAGCAATTGAGCAGAAAGCAGAAGTGATTATGCTGGCAGCACCCAGTCAGGTAAGCGATCGCGCCTTGCAGGTGGTACAAATGAACCGTAGACGGCTTCCCGTTCTAGCCGGGGACAGCATCTATACCAAGAAGACTTTACAGGTAGGGGGAGAGGCAGCAGTCGGCATGGTCGTGGCTGTTCCTTCCAATGTTTTGGGGAATACTCGCCTACCCTTTCAACAGCAAGCCCAGAAGTTATGGGGGCATGAAATCGACTGGCGCACGGCTCTTGCCTATGACTCAACCCAGACTTTAGTCGCAGGAATCCAACGCGATCCCTCTCGTCGCGGAGTTAGACAGACCTTAGAAACACCTAATTTTGCTGCGACTGGTGCCCTAGGTGCCGTGTCTTTTTCTCTGACAGGCGATCGCGAAGGGGCAGTGCAGCTAGTTCAAGCCGCGCCTGTTTCTAAACAGCAACCTCAGGTTTATCGGTTCAAGCCAATCAATTAGTCCTGAGCGCTAGCAAGCATCTTGCCTACTTAGCAGGAGAAATTTCCAGAATAGTTGCAGGAGCAGAAGTTGAACTAGCGGGAGTACTGGGTTGCTGCTTCAGGCGCTTCAATTGCAGTTCCCGAAATTGAGCTGCGGCATCATTCAAATTTTGTTGTTGCTCAGCTCCGTAGTCATCTGCACTCCGCATGCCGCTAAAAGCAGCCCGGTGCATTAGATTAAACAAGCTGGAGGCACCGTTGCCAGAACGATCAGAAAAGAGATCGGTACCTCCATCCTTATTTTGAAAATCCTCTAATGGCTGCACAGCCCCAGCGGTTTGAGCCAAGGTCACTTGAGGCAATAGCCAAGGAGCGAGAGCAACCCCGACTAGCAGACCCAGGGCGAGCCGAGCCTGGAAATGAGGAGAAGCTAATTTAGTCTGAGGCTGCATCTTCATAAGCCGTTCCGAATTCGATATTTACTAAACTTTGACTGAGATTTAAGACGCTAGCAAAATAGAAAAGCTCCCACACCAGAGCATGAGCCGATATTGCTTTCTAGTTTGACAGGTTCATTTCACTGACCTAGAGACAGTCTAACCTTGCCGCCCTGCCCTCGCAACGGCCCCAAGAAGCGACCCCAAGATTAGTTAAGCAAAGGTGCGCCGGAGCAGAGGTTGAATACTCAATAGAGCGACGAGATCAAAAGCAAAGAGCACCAGTAAGGCTCCACCCAAGCTGACTGCTCCCCAAGGCGCTTGCATCACCACACTATTTAAGGCCCAGTCGTTGTGTAGATAGAGATAGCGAATTGGCTCGATCGCATAGCTGAGGGGATTGAGCGTCGCTACAACCTGCAACCAGCGGGGCATAAAAGACAGAGGAGCTAGGGCTGTGCTAGCAAACAACAGCGGTAGATTGGTGACAAAAATTACAGCAATTAGCTCAACATGTCCAGGTAAGGCAAAGGCCAACCCTAAGCTTAAGCCTGTGACGCCCAAAACTAAGGCAAACACAATTAAGGTGACAACACCCAAACCGAGGAGATTAGGTAAGCCAGCGCCCAAAAATGCGATCGCGCTGACAATCACCGCCGTCTGAATCAAGCTGAGCGTGGTGATAAAAATCGCTGAGGCTACCACAATCGAAAAGCGAGAGGCCAGAGGAGCCACTAACAGACGATTTAAGAAACCAAACTCGCGATCGAACATCACGGGGAGCCCTGCATTCAACGCCCCACCAAAAGCCGTGAAGACAATAATGCCCGCACCTAAAAACTGACCATAACTCTGGCTATCCCCAAACAAACCCTGCGGCACATTTTGAAACAAAGCGCCAAATAGAACCAGCCACATCAACGGCTGGATAATGCCAGCAATCAATGTAGAAGGACGGCGTTGTAACTGAATAAATAGGCGACGGGTAAGCGCTAAAGTTTCTTGAACAAAGTCACTCAAAGCGCTGGTCTGAGGCAATGCTGGTTTTGCAGCGAGTCCAACGGCATGACTAGGTACTGTATTCTCAGAAGGTACGCTGGGTTTCGGGGGAGTTACACTACGGCTCATTCAACTGTCCTTAGTTAGCTTAGAAATTAGGGCTCAGGAATTAACGCTCAGGGTTAGCGCATATTTTGTTTACGTTCAGCCTTGGGATCACGACTGCCTGCCGCTGCCAGTTCCGCGTCTACGAGGGTACAACCTGTCGCCGCTAGGTAAACATCATCTAAGCTGGGACGGGCTTGAGCAATGCCAAAGGTGGGTAAACCCGCCTCTTTGAGGGCTTGCTGTACCGTATTGAGTGCTTCGCTTTGGGAGGCCACCACCAGATTGAGCGAATTGCCTTGAGCCTCGTTGATGATCACTTCCTGCACAGTCGGCAGGCTTTCTAACATTGCTCTGGCTGTTTCGGCTTCTTCGAGTGGCGTAAACTCGCGAATTCGGAGGGTAATGCGATCGCCCCCGACTTGATCCTTGAGATCTGACGGAGTCCCTGTGGCAATCACCAACCCGCGATCGATAATGGCAACGCGATCGGCTAGGGCATCGATTTCTTCTAAATAATGGCTGGTAATGAGAACTGCGGTTCCTGCGGCTCGCAACTGGCGGAGAAAGTTCCAGACTGCTACGCGACTCTCAATATCCAAGCCTACGGTAGGCTCATCCAAAACCAAGACATCCGGCTGGTGCAGCAAGCCCGCTGCCAGATCTAACCGCTTGCGGAGACCGCCAGAATAGGTACCTGTCTTTTTGTCGGCCCATTCTGCTAAGCCCAGTAATTCGATCGCTGTAGCAATTCGTGCTTTGGCGATCGCACGAGGCAAATGATACAGCGCCGCTTGCAGTTGCAGCAGTTCCCGTCCCGTCAAAACCTTATCCAGCGCCACCTCTTGAGCTACATAGCCCAGCAACTGTCGAGCTGCCCTGGGATTTTCAGTCACGGAAACACCAGACACCTCGACCTTGCCAGCATCCGGTTGCGCCAGAGTGCAAAGGCAGCGAATTGTAGTGGTTTTACCCGCACCATTCGGTCCTAGGAGACCAAAAATTTCTCCTGGTTCCACCTGAAACGAAACGTCTTTAACCGCTTCAACCTGACCGTAGTGCTTCTGGAGATGTTGAATCAGAACAGCGGGAGGCATAGCGATCAATATTCCTTGGCAATTTATAACTAAAGTTTAAGCAGCATCTCCTTTTATTCTAAACAGTTAGGCTTTGCAGCATTGGAACTGCACTGATCAAAGACTGGAGATGTTCGGTACAAAAGCTCAGCAATTGATGGGTCAAAGGCAGACTATCTAGTACCATGCCAGCACAGAGCAACATCAGATAGAGGATGGAGTACTTGAACAGCGATCGCGCCTGATCTAAGTCAGCCGGAGCTTGCATAAGTTGCCATGCTCTCTGAGCAAAGACACCGCCCAATAGCAAGGCTACAGCCGCGTACACCGCTCCCATCACATGTAAGGGATAGACCAACAAAAGGGTCACGGGGATCAAGAGCAGGGTATACCACCAAATTTGCCGTGCCGTTTCTGCTTCTCCAGCGACCACGGGCAACATTGGCACACCTACACTGGCGTAGTCTTTACGAATCATCAAGGCTAAGGCCCAGAAATGAGGGGGCGTCCAGAAAAAGACGATCGCAAACAACACCCAAGCTGCCCAACTTAGATCACCTGTCACCGCCGCCCAACCCACTAAGGGTGGGATCGCACCTGCCGCACCACCAATCACAATATTTTGGGTACTATGCCGTTTGAGCCAGTGGGTATAGACCAAGACATAGACCACAATGCCCGACATCGCCAGCAAGGCACTGAGCAAATTGGCGAAGACCACCAATAAAGAAAAGGAAACTGAAGCCAGGGCGATCGCAAAAATCAGCGCGTCACGAGGATGCACCCGACCCGAAGGCAAGGGGCGATGCCGCGTCCGCTCCATGATGTAGTCAATATCGCGATCGTATAAACAGTTGATCGTGTTGGCAGAGGCCGCAGCCAGAGCACCACCTGTCAACGTTACCAGCAGCAGCAGCGGATTCACTTGGCCTTCTGCCGCAATCCACATCCCGCCTGCGGTGGTAATCAGCAGCAGCAAGATAATGCGGGGTTTAGTGAGTTGGTAATAGCTCTGAATAACTTGAACTAAGTTTTGGTTTCGGCGGGGGGCTTGAGTCCAAAGCGTTTCTTGCATTATTTAGTTCCTATAAAACTTGCAGGCTACAGCAGCGGGGACACGACCCTACTTATCGTTAGCCATTCATGGCCTTATTAGGCTCTACAGTCTTACCTGAAGCGGGGCTAGGCAGGTTCAGAGTGAATGCTAGGCGAGGGTTGTACCAATAAAGTAGAGGTTGGCTCAGCCGCTTTAATCGTGGAGCGATCGCGCCAAGCTATTACGGTGAATGCCACCAAGGTTCCGAGTAAGGCCGCACCAATGGCTTGATGAGCCACGGTCAGCGGTTCCACCTGTAGGTGTAAACGAAATGTAGCGATCCCCAAGGCAACTTGCAACACGAGCAGACCTGCAATCCAGTTGGCAAACTGGCGCAGAAGCGAGCTTAGGGCAGGAGTTCGCCAAGCCAACCAGACAGTTGCGATCGTCGCTAAGCTAGCTGGCAGCACTCCAGCAATATGGCTATTCATCACTTGGCAGAGTTGAGCGGTTCCTAAGCATTGGTGTAACGCCCACTGAGAGCCAACTAACGCCCCTAAAATGCTTTGAGCATAAACAAAGATAGCCGCACTCAGACTAACCCAAGGTAGCTTTCCGACAGTGCCAGTGCCTTGATAAGGCACCAACGCCATGCGAATCACGAGCAACGTCGTGAAATACAGCAATGCCGTTCCTAGGTGAGCCGTGACAATGTCGAAGCGTAGAAGTTCAGTGACTGTCAGCCCTCCCAAGGCTCCTTGAAACACAATCAAGCCTACAACTAGCGTGGCGGCCCAAGGCAACCAAGTCGGCAATTGGCGGCGATTCCACCAAGTAACGCCAAATAAAGCGATCGAAGACAAACCCAGCAGGGCGGCATCTAAGCGGTGAAACCACTCTAAGAAAACTTGCAGATTCATCTGCTGGCGGGGCACCAACTCGCCATAGCACAAGGGCCAGTCAGGGCAGGCTAATCCAGCATTCATCACACGGGTAGCACTGCCAATCGCCATCAACAGCAACGTCGCGATCGCCATCCGCATCACAAACCGTGAGATCCATTGAGCTAGCTGGGAGGTCTCCGTCGCTGATTCAGGGTGGCGAGGTAAGACAGAATCTGTCATAAGCGGTACCCTAACAAAAATCAAAATTTACTGAGATTTGGGCCAACTCTCATCCTCACCCTAGCACTGGATTTCCAGGATGAAGGGGTCTACTTACTACTTTAAGGACGCTATCCTTAGAGAGAGGTAGGTTTAGGAATTTCTTCGGATTGTCAAGTAGGCTGCGAGTTATCACATTTGGCTTTCAAAAGTTAAACCAGTGTAAAAATTCAGACATAGGATAAACACTTCCAGCGCTTGATTCATCTCTCTTCGGTGCGATCCCGAAGAAATTCCTAAAGATATACAATGACGACCGATCTCCCTAACTCCCTGCTTTACCTTAGTAGGTAGATCGAACTGATAAAGCTTCGTGATCCTATTTGCATTTAGCAAATTAATTCAATTTTGTGGGAATCCTTTGAGCTGAATTTCCTAAGTTAATGAGATCTCAACTCATTAAAAAGCATTAATTGCCACTTAATCTCAAAGTTAGTTTTGATAGGAAGCTCTAACTAGCCGTGAAAATCCCAAGCGCTATTTCAGCCATGATTGCTGGCATCCTACTGACACTTGTGAGTGTTTGGTACGGCCAAAATCATGATTTGTTGCCAATTGCAGCTTCTGAAGAGGCTCCTCTTGTAGACGGACTGTTCAATGTCATGATGACCATCGGAACTGGCATTTTTTTGCTAGTTCAAGGAATCATCATTATTTCCATTATTCGATTCCGTCGTCGTGAGGGGGACGATACAGACGGGCCTCCCATCCACGGCAATATCCCCCTCGAAATTCTTTGGACTGCGATCCCTGCCATCATTGTTTTAGGTATTTCGGTCTATAGCTTCGAAGTTTATCTACGCGAAGGCGGCGTTGATCCGATGAATCACGCGGCTGCCCATGCCCCTAAAGCCGAACGAATGGCTCAAATGCCTGGAGCGGCGATCGCGGCCACTCTGACTGAGACGCCTGCCACCAAAAATCGCAATCAACTGGAGCAAGAGCAAGCGCTGCAAGATCCAGCGACGGCTGCGGTCCGGAATGAAACCATTCCCCAGCGCAAGGATGCTCCGGGTGAAGGCGTTACCGCAGGTCGGTTAGGACCCACCCCTGATAAGCAAGGCAAAGCTCCCGAAATAGTGGTGAATGTCACAGGTCTGCAATTTGCCTGGATCTTTACCTACCCCGATAGCGGCGTGGTTGCGGCTGAGTTGCACGTTCCCAATGGCCGCGAAGTCAAGCTCAATATTTCGGCCAATGATGTGATTCATGCCTTCTGGGTACCAGAATTTCGCTTGAAGCAAGATGCGGTGCCAGGGTTGCAAAGTGAACTGCGCTTCACCCCTAATCGAATTGGAGAATACCCGCTGATTTGCGCCGAACTTTGTGGGGCTTATCATGGCGCGATGAAAACTAAAGTTTTAGTGCAAGCTCCTCAAGACTTTGACAATTGGATTCAAAGTCAGAAGGTGGCGACAGCCGAAGACTTGACCCAGGCGATCGCGGCTAACCCAGCCAATCTCTCTACTGATGAATTTTTAGCGCCTTACACCCAAGATTTAGGCATCAGCGCAGCAGCCCTTCAGGAACTCCCCCATAGCATGCATCAGATGCATCATGCAGATCCTGTCAGCAGTACTGCTAGCTAAATCACGCTTAAACTAAGGTCCAGTTGAGTTTTGCTTTCAGAGAAATTTAGAGACTGTCACTTGGCATCTCTCTGTTGTGAGAATTGGCTATGACACAAGCACAGCTTCAAGAAACTGCTAACATCCCCGCCCACGGCTCTGAGCCTAAAGTGACCCATTGGCGCGAATATTTTGGCTTTAGTACTGACCACAAGGTGATTGGGATTCAGTACCTGGTCACTACGTTTATCTTCTATTTAATTGGTGGTGTCCTGGCGACTGCCGTCCGCACCGAACTGGCAACTCCAGAAGTTGATTTTGTCAGCCGTGAGGTTTACAACAGCTTATTTACGGTCCACGCCACGATCATGATCTTCTTGTGGATCGTACCTGCCGGAACGGGTGGGTTTGGCAACTTCTTGATCCCGCTGCTGATCGGGGCTAGAGACATGGCCTTCCCCCGGCTGAACGCGATCGCCTTCTGGATCATTCCCCCCGCAGGCTTATTGCTGCTCAGTAGTTTCTTAGTTGGGGCACCGGGTGCAGGTTGGACCTCCTATCCACCGCTAAGCACGATGAGTGCGGGCAAGGCTGGAGAGGCGATTTGGATCATGAGCGTGCTACTGCTCGGAACCTCTTCGATCCTGGCAGCAGTGAACTTCATCGTCACGATTGTGAAGATGCGGACCCCCGGCATGGGTTATAACCAAATGCCCCTGTTCTGCTGGGCCATGCTCTCGACTTCAGCCTTAGCGCTGATCGCGACTCCGGTTTTAGCAGGCGCACTCATTCTCCTGGCCTTTGACCTGCTGGCAGGTACAGCATTTTTTAACCCGACAGGTGGCGGTGACCCGATTGTTTACCAGCATTTATTCTGGTTCTACTCCCACCCCGCCGTTTACATCATGATCTTGCCCTTCTTCGGCATGATCTCGGAAATTTTGCCCGTCCATGCTCGCAAGCCAATTTTTGGTTATAAGGCGATCGCTTACTCCAGCTTGGCAATTAGCTTCCTGGGCCTGATCGTGTGGGCACACCACATGTTTACCAGCGGCACCCCCGCTTGGCTCCGCATGTTCTTCATGATCACGACAATGGTGATTGCGGTTCCCACGGGGATCAAGGTCTTCAGTTGGCTAGCTACCATTTGGGGCGGAAAGCTACGGCTCAACAGCGCCATGCTGTTTGCAATGGGCTTTGTCTCCATGTTTGTCATCGGTGGCATCAGCGGCGTTATGGTGGCGGCTGTCCCCTTTGATATTCATGTTCACGACACCTACTTTGTCGTCGCCCACCTGCACTACGTCCTGTTTGGCGGCAGTGTCTTCGGCATCTACGCTGGCTTCTATCACTGGTTTCCCAAAATGACGGGGCGGATGCTGAATGAGACCTGGGGCAAAATTCACTTTGCCATGATGCTAGTTGGCTTCAACATTACTTTCATGCCCATGCACAAGCTAGGCATGGAAGGGATGAACCGACGCATTGCTGAGTATGACCCCAAGTTCGCTACCCTGAACTTAATTTGTTCGGTCGGTGCCTATTTGCTGGCTCTCTCTACGATCCCCTTCATTGTGAATGCTTGCTGGAGTTGGATAGCGGGTCCAAAAGCACCGGACAACCCCTGGCAAGGTCTCACCTTAGAGTGGATGACGACTTCCCCACCTCCTGTGGAAAACTTTGAGAGTGATCCCGTCTTGGCTACAGGCCCCTATGACTATGGAATGGGCAGTCGCGCCACTCAGGTAGATGTGCCCTTCTCGGATGCCCGCGATCCAGCTTTATCGGCGGGTCCCAGTTCCGCGCTCAGAGCTGAGCCTGATCCGGCGGTTGCGGTCCATCCTGACGATCGCCAAGGCGAAAGCCATAACCGCTGATCAACCCAGATCAACGCACTTGTCGTTGCGCTAAAGGCATTAGAGATTCATGCAAGGTTCCACGATTGATCCGTCAAAAGCTGAGCTAAATTACCATCACGAAGCCGAAGTGTCAGAAGTTTCGGCACATGGAGTTGAGCATCACGACTATCGCCTCCTAGGTGTGATTGTGTTCCTGATTGCTGAGGGCATGATCTTCTTGGGCTTGTTTACGGCTTATTTAACCTTCCGGGCCGTAGCTCCGAGTTGGCCCCCCGCAGGGACACCCAAGTTGGAGTTACTTTTGCCCAGCATCAACACGGTCATTCTGATTGCTAGCAGTTTTGTCATTCACCAGGCAGACACCGCCGTCAAAAAAGACGATGTTAAGGGATTGCGTACTTGGTTTGGTGTCACCGCTTTGATGGGAGCCATCTTCCTGTGCGGTCAGATTTACGAGTACAAGCACCTAGAATTTGGCCTCACTTCAAACTTGTTTGGCAGCACCTTCTATGTCTTGACTGGCTTCCACGGTTTACACGTTTGCTTTGGCTTATTGCTGATGCTGGGTGTACTGTGGCGATCGCTCAAGCCGAACCACTACTCGAAGGAGCATCACTTTGGCGTCGAAGCTGCCGAATTGTATTGGCACTTTGTCGATGTGATCTGGGTTTTGCTCTTTCTCTTGCTCTACTTGCTCTAAAACGGGCGACCCATTCGTGATTTTTACCCCCTCCCTAGGGGGTTTTTAATTGCCAGCAACTGTAGATAATGCGTTGTATAGGAGCCGAGGGTTGGCAGTGAAGTACGATAAATCTTTTCTTCCAGAAGTTTTTCCAGAAGTTCTTTCAGTGGTGGGGGCACGTTTTGGGACTTACCGTCGAGCTTTGGGTGCACTAGTTTTAATCATCCCTCTCCTGCTCACTGCTTGCGGTGTGCCTAGAATTTCTGCTGAATCTAGGCTGTTTTTGGACCGTTCCCTGGAGTTTCTGGGGGAGTATCAACTGCCGCAGTTTACGTACAACAACACTCCTGTAGGAGGTCTGTCAGCCCTAACTTACGATCGGCAGCGCGATCGCTTTTATGCCGTTTCTAATGATACTAGTCAGCAAGCACCTGCTAGGTTTTACACCTTCAAGCTCAGTGTTGATACGAGTGATCCGGAAGCTCCCAAAATCCAGCAGCTAGAAGTTGAGCAAGTCACCATCCTGAAACAGGACAACGGTCAACCCTATCCGCCTAATACGATCGCTCCTGCTGGCATTGGTCTGTCTCCACAAAATTCTGTCTTCATTGCAAGCGACAACTTAGATGCGGCGGGTACCACGCCTTTAGTCGGCGAGTTTGATCTAGCCACTGGTAAGTTACGGCAACGGCTACCGATCCCAAATCGATTCTTACCCAATACGGGTACACCGGAAGAACCTGTCGGAGTTCAAGCGCATGGAGCATTCTCAGCCCTGACCCTTAGCGCTCCTAGTGTCAGTCCTGCCAATTTAGAACCGTTTCGCATCTTCGCCGCCACTCAATCAGCCTTAGTGCAAGACCGAGAGACAGAAAACCAAACTGCTAATAATCGCTTACTTCACTATCTGATCGGAGACGGCCCCCCAGTGCTGATTGCAGAGCATGTGTATCCCATCAAAGCTCCTCCCGTCGGAGCGATCGCCCCGCAACTGACAGAACTAATGGTGCTCGACCAAGGTGGGCATTTCTTGAGCTTGGAGGAAACCCTAGATGACTCCAACCCCTCTGCGGAAATTTTTCAACTAGCAATGGGCAGCGCTACAGACACTTCCAGTTTGGCCAGCCTCCAAGGGGCAGAAGGAATTCAACCGATTCGTAAGCGATCGCTATTGGATTTGAACAAGCTCGGAATTCCACTGGGTGACTTAGCCGGAATGACCTTGGGGCCACAATTACCAGACGGTTCTCAGAGTTTATTGCTGGTCAGCAACAACCATCTGCAAGCCGAACAACCAACTCAAGTGCTCTTATTTCGTCTCAAAAACACGGATTAAGTCACGTGAATCAACCTCAGAAAAACTCGCGGCTAAAAATCAGCTAGATCCTAGACAATAATGGGGATCACTTTTAGATATGCGGTTTTAATTTTTCCATGACTCACGCGACTGATGTTGGCACCTTGGCCCGCTGGATGGCAGCAGACTTTAGCAACCAAGAACAAGCATTTGAGAACCCACCCTTCTTCGCCCATATCCGGGTTTGTATGCGTCCCATTCCCCAACAAATTCTATCTGGCGTCAGCCTGCTGGTTGAGCAAGCCTATGATTATCAGCTGAATGATCCCTATCGGGTGCGAATACTCAATTTGGTGGTGCAGGGCGATCGCATTGAAATTGAGAACTACACTGTCCGGGAAGAAGCGCGGTTTTATGGAGCCTCGCGAGACCTAGAGTGCCTCAAAACCCTCCAAGCTGAGGATCTAGAAAAATTACCCGGATGCAACATGATTGCCGAGTGGACAGGCAACAGCTTTAAGGGCTATGTAGAACCCGGCAAAGGCTGCATCGTCTTTCGCAAAGGCCAAAGTACCTATCTCGATAGCACATTTGAGATAGACGGCGAAAGATTTATTAGCCACGATCGCGGTCGAGATCCCGAAACCGACGAGCACATTTGGGGTTCTGTTGCAGGCCCTTTTTACTTCGTACGCTGGGCCAATTTTGCCGAAGAAGTGAGAGTTTGAAATTTCTGTTCCAGAGGGAGGTTCAATGACCCCTATTCCTGGTACGGTTGGTAGAAGGTTCTCGAAGTTCATTCCAGCCTTGGGCTGACAGTGAACTTAGAACTTAGTCTAGTCTGTCCCCAGGCGGAAAAGCTCTAGACCTGATGGATTCAGCGAACACTACTCGTGCAAGATTCAGCAAGATGAAAGTCCTGGTTATTGGCGGCGATGGTTACTGCGGTTGGGCAACTGCGCTCTACCTCTCCAATCGAGGTTATGAAGTCGGCATTCTGGACAGCATGGTGCGCCGACACTGGGATACGGAACTTTGCATCGAAACCCTAACCCCAATTGCACCGATTCAGCAACGTTTGCAGCGTTGGAAAGATTTAACCGGAAAGTCCATAGACCTCTTTGTTGGTGACATTACCAATTACGAGTTCTTAAGCAAGGCACTTCATACCTTCGAGCCAGAAGCAATTGTGCACTTTGGGGAACAGCGTTCTGCCCCCTTCTCCATGATTGACCGCGAGCACGCTGTCCTGACTCAGGTCAACAATGTGGTCGGAACGCTGAATCTGCTTTACGTGATGCGTGAAAGCTTCCCAGACTGCCATCTCGTCAAGCTGGGCACGATGGGTGAGTATGGCACACCCAATATTGATATTGAAGAAGGCTATATCACGATCGAGCACAACGGTCGTAAAGATACCCTGCCCTATCCCAAGCAACCTGGCTCGTTCTACCATCTCAGCAAAGTTCACGATAGTCACAACATTCACTTTGCTTGCCGGGTTTGGGGTCTGCGTGCTACCGACTTGAACCAAGGCGTTGTCTATGGCGTCCTCACCGAAGAAACCGGAATGGACGAGTTGTTGATCAACCGCCTAGACTACGATGGCATTTTTGGTACAGCACTGAACCGTTTCTGTATCCAAGCTGCCACTGGGCATCCAATCACGGTTTATGGCAAGGGTGGTCAGACTCGCGGCTTCCTAGATATCCGGGATACGGTCCGCTGTGTGGAGTTGGCGATCGCGAACCCTGCTGATCCGGGTCAATTCCGAGTCTTTAACCAATTCACCGAACTCTTCAGCATTGGCGACCTAGCCACAATGGTGAAGCAAGCAAGCGCTTCCCTGGGGCTGAATGTGGAAGTCAACCACATCGACAACCCCCGGGTCGAGCTAGAAGAGCATTACTTTAATGCCAAAAACACCAACTTGCTCAGCCTCGGACTCCAGCCTCACTTCCTCTCTGATTCCTTGCTCGATTCCTTGCTGAACTTTGCCGTGAAGTATCAGGATCGCGTGGACCAAAATCAGATTCTACCCAAAGTTTCTTGGCGTCGATAACCATCTCAAGCAGAGCTGCTTCTATCTGCTTCTAGGGGGGCTCTGCTTTTTTCAACCCTAAAAAAGTTGTCAGCAATTAAATATTTCTAGACTTTATGCGAATTGCTCTATTCACTGAAACCTTTTTGCCCAAGGTTGATGGAATTGTCACGCGCCTACGCCATACGGTTGAGCATTTACAGCGTGCTGGCGACCAAGTACTCATTTTTTCTCCAGATGGAGGATTGACGGAGTACAAAGGTGCCAAAATTTATGGGGTACCAGGAATTCCACTGCCGCTGTACCCGGAGCTGAAGCTGGCTTTTCCTCGTCCTTCGATTGGGGAAGCCTTAGAGCGATTTCGGCCAGATCTGGTTCATATCGTCAATCCGGCTGTCCTAGGATTGGCAGGTCTCTACTATAGTAAAACGCTAAAAATTCCGTTAGTTGCTTCTTACCATACCCATCTCCCCAAATACTTAGAGCACTACGGCTTGGGCATGCTAGAAGGTTTGCTGTGGGAATTGCTCAAAGCGGGGCACAACCAAGCTCAACTAAATTTATGTACCTCCACCGCCATGGTGGAAGAATTAACCGCCCACGGGATTGAACGGGTGGACCTCTGGCAACGAGGCGTAGACACAGAAACCTTCCAGCCTGATTTGGCAAGTCAGGAAATGCGATCGCGTCTCAGTCAAGGCCATCCAGAAGCACCGTTATTGCTCTATGTCGGTCGTCTTTCCGCTGAAAAAGAAATCGATCGGATCAAACCCATCCTAGAAGCAATTCCTAACGCTCGCTTGGCTTTAGTGGGAGATGGCCCCTATCGCCAAGAACTAGAAAAGCATTTTGCTGGCACCCCCACCCACTTCGTTGGTTATCTCGGAGGCAAAGAGCTAGCCAGTGCCTTTGCCTCTGCTGATGCCTTTGTCTTTCCTTCTCGAACTGAAACTTTAGGGCTAGTGCTTTTAGAAGCAATGGCCGCAGGGTGCCCCGTAGTTGCGGCTCGCTCCGGCGGTATTCCTGACATTGTGACCGATGGCGTCAATGGCTACCTGTTTGATCCCAGCAATGAGCAAGGGGCGATCGCGGCGACCCGAACTTTGTTAGATCAAGTGGAGCAACGCGAAACTCTCCGGCACAATGCTCGTCTGGAAGCAGAACGTTGGGGTTGGGCAGCAGCGACCCGTCAACTTCAAAGTTATTATCGCGCTGTAGTTACCTCCCAAGCCCTGCCTTCAGCCGCTTAGCAACTGAGACCTACCCCCCGCCCTTGCCTAGTAGGGAAGGCGAACTAGAGGCACAACTACAGTTTTGTATAAGCTGCTGCTTGTTGGACTGTAAACAACCAGTTACATTCGTAGTGGTTCTGTTATTGCCAAGTATTGTGAGGGGATACTAACCTTGACTAAAACAGCGGCCTGTTTTAGCGAGACTGCTCTCTTGATTAATCGGTGATACCTCACGACACTATAGATATAAACCAATCAAAGAATCTGAGAGAGTTTTGCCATGCCAACAACTCGACCAAGTTTTCTGACTGGCTCTCTGTGGCATCACCTAGACTAGAGCAAGCTACGCTAATCAACAGAAGATGGGCTTTAGTGTAGTGTCTATAAAAACATCTAATCCTCCTGCGATCGCCTCGCTCAGAATCCATCTACCAAGCATGGGCTTCCCTGCCCCTTTTATCGGTCATGACTATGACACTCCATAATTCTGGCGCTGTGCCTCAATCGGGTGGCATGCTGGCTACCCTGACTCAAGCCAATAACCGCAAAGGTAGCCTCACTCATCGCGTCAAGGATTTACCGATTCCGCAATTCATTGATTTGCTGGAGCAGATTACTCGTGAGTTTGAGCACTTTTTACGGGCGATCGATTTAATTAATAACGAAACTCTAGAGACACTACTAGAGCAGATTCTAGAGGCATTCACCTTAAAAATTGGCCAAATTCTCCAGGCCGATCGCACTACCATTTTTTTAGTAGATGAAGAAAAAGCGCAACTTTGGGCCAAAATTGCTCAGAGTGATGACGGCAAGTCTCCTGAGATTCGGATTCCGATTGATAAAGGCATTGCAGGGCACGTTGCTACGACCGGAGAGTGCCTGAATATTCCCGATGCCTACAGCCATCCTCTCTTTAATAAAGAAGTGGATAAGCAAACGGGCTACCACACTGAGAACATCCTTTGCATGCCCATTTTCAATAAGCATGAGCGAGTGGTGGCAGTCGTTCAGTTGCTGAACAAGATGGGCGGGATGCCATTCGACGCTACAGATGAGCAACATTTTCGGGAATTTGCTTCTTCTATTGGCATCATCCTAGAGAGTTGTAATACGTTCTACATTGCCGCCCGCAACCAGCGTGGGGTAGCAGCGTTACTAGAAGCGACCAAGATGTTGGGGCGCAGCTTAGATCTAGAAACCACCCTGCGGGCTGTGATGAATCAAGCCCGTGACTTGATGCAAGCCGATCGCAGTACTTTATTCCTATTGAGCCGGGAAACCAATGAGCTGTGGACCAAAGTTGCCGCCGCAGACGAAAAAACAATTCTAGAAATTCGTATTCCTGCCAATAAAGGCATTGCTGGGTACGTCGCCTCTACGGGTGAGACGCTGAACATTCCTAACGCTTACGAAGACCCACGCTTTGATCCCAGTACTGACAAGAAAACAGGCTATCACACCCGCAATATCCTTTGCATGCCTGTGTTTAACTCGGGTAGCGATTTAATTGGAGTGACGCAGTTAATTAACAAGCATCAAGGCAGCTTTACCAACTCTGACGAAGAGTTTATGCGGGCCTTTAACATTCAGGCAGGCATTGCTTTAGAAAATGCCCAACTGTTTGAGAATGTGCTGCTGGAGAAACAGTATCAGAAAGACATGCTACAGAGCTTGTCGGATGCGGTGATCTCCACCGACATGCAAGGCAGAATCGTCACTATTAATGATGCTGCGATCGAGTTGCTCGGTTGCCCAGTTCGCAAAGCCAGTGGCAAGGTGAATAAATTGCACTGGCAAGACAAGCTAGTCGGGCGCTATGTCTGGGACATTATTCCGATCGAAAACTTGCAAATGCGCTTGCAAGACAGCTTGAAAACTGCTGCTAAACACTATGTACCAGAGCAGAGCTTAACCGTGGGGCTGCATATTGCCACGACTGCTGTGGGTGAGGGCATGCTGGAGGATGACGGCAACACCGTATATACCTTGGCGATTAGCGATCGCACTGAGGCCAAATGCTACATTGCTTGGAATGAAGTCCCAACGCCACCCGAAGCTGACACTAGTAATGGCAACCATGGGGCAGTGCCAACCTATTTCACCAAAGACCAAATCCGCGAAATTGAGCGCAGTATCAATCTCACCGTAAACCCCCTCACCAACCCAGAAGGCGGCGTGCGGGGTGGCTTGGTGGTGTTAGAAGACATCAGCCAAGAAAAACGGATGAAGACGACCATGTATCGCTACATGACCCCTGGGGTGGCAGAGCGAGTCATGGCTTTGGGCGAAGATGGCCTCATGGTGGGTGAGCGTAAGGAAGTTACGATTCTGTTCTCGGATATTCGCGGCTACACCACGTTGACGGAAAACTTAGAAGCGACCAAAGTCGTCGAGTTGCTGAATCAGTACTTTGAAACGATGGTGGAAGCGATCTTCAACTATGAAGGCACCCTGGATAAGTTCATTGGGGATGCAATCATGGCGGTCTTTGGGGCACCGCTTCCGCTAAACGAAAACCACGCCTGGATGTCAGTGCAATCAGCGCTGGATATGCGGCGACGGTTGAAGGAGTTTAACGAGTCCCGGCGGATGGAATCGCAACCCCAAATTCACATCGGGATTGGGATTAGTTCTGGAGAAGTAGTTTCTGGCAACATCGGCTCCCAGAAGCGCATGGACTACACCGTGATCGGGGATGGTGTGAACCTCAGCTCTCGCTTAGAAAGTGTGACCAAGGAATACGGCTGCGATATTGTGCTGAGCGAGTTCACCTACGAACTCTGCCGCGATCGCATCTGGGTGCGAGAACTCGACAAAATTCGCGTCAAGGGCAAGAACAGACCTGTCAGCATTTTTGAGTTGATTGGCGATCGCCGAGAGGCTTTACCCGCCGACAGTGAGGAATTTCTAGATCTATATATAGCTGGACGCACCGCGTACAAACAAATGGAGTTTCAGCAAGCTCTCCAGTACTTCAATGCCGCCCAAGAGCTGCGGGACACAGATCAAGCAGTAGAAGTGCATCTCCGTCGCATTCAAGACTACTTAACCAATCCGCCCCCAGAAGATTGGGATGGTGTGCACACCATGACAAGCAAATAGCACGAGTAAATAGCAAAAGAGGGGCAGCAAGCCTACCCCCCGACATTGATAAATATAAAAACTGAGAGTTGAAACTGCTAAAGACCTTCTTCCGGCTGATGAAAAGGTTTCTGACCGATTCCCAGTTGCTTTTTGGTCCGCTTTAGCTGCTTCCAAAGCGCTTTTACCTTTTTGTAGGATTCCTCTGGCGTGAGTTTGCCACCTGTTTCTAAGCAACAGATATAGGTAACTTGCTGAGAGAATTCTTGCAAATTGGCGTTGAAAACTAGATTCTCTGGCTTAACTTCGCCGTGGTAGCGACTACGCGGATAGAGAAAGTTAGAGCGTTCTGTCACGGTTTCCTCCCTGAGATTGTTAAATTGTTATCTTTTCTAAGTGATGAACCCTGTAGCGTCAAATACAAGTTCCTGCCGCGATCGCTGGCTTCAGGTCTGAACAGATTGACGAAACCAAGAGTTCTGTTAAAGGACTAGCAAGGGCTTTAATTGCTTATTAACCAGATCTTAACCAAAAAGTGTTTTAGCTCCAGCAGTCCTCAACATATATATTTAAGTTTCTCTGCAATACCAGCCAAAGACAGTGATCCGTAGCAGGATTCATTAGAATAACAAAGTTTTGCTGTGGTTAAGACAGGATTAAGAAAAGCAAGTCCCACTGAGATCACTCATCACCAGCTTGAGCTTTTTCAGTAGCAATTGGCACCTATCGCAGGAGAGATTACGGGCAAGCAATTGAACCTGAAGCGTGGGTTAAATGGCCCAGAAGACTTGAACGAAAAACTCGCGCTGACAGTTCTGCTCCCTTAACTCTTTTGCCGATTTTGGCAGTAGAGGCGCTCTTTAAAGGATATTAAGGGAGCTGGCCTCTTCGTTGAACTCGTCACGGGCCAGAACCGGAATTTGCATCCCCTGTAGCGGAATCTTTCAGAGAAAATATAGTTTCAAGTAGCATCCTGCCAGGCATGTCAAACTCAACCATTGACCCTACTGATTACGTTCATGCTGCTGCTAGCCTGATTGATTTGCCCCTCGACCCCGATGGCATTCCTAGCATCGTCACCAACTTCGCCCGCATTGAAGCGATCGCAGAGCTAGTTCTAGAGTTTCCGCTGCCCGATAATATTGAAGCTGCGCCTATTTTTGAACCATGAGCCAATGGCAAGCAGATGCAACCAGCATTGCAGCGGTGATTCGAGGGCAAGAAGTCACGGCCAAAGCAGTTATGGCAGCGACTCTAGCGCGAATTGCTGAGTTCAACCAGTCCCTCAACTGCTTTACAGCCGTGATGGCCGAGACCGCTTTAGCAACTGCTGAGCAAATTGACCAAGCGATCGCCCAAGGACAAGATCCTGGCCCTCTAGCAGGCGTGCCCTTTGCAGTCAAAAATCTGTTTGATGTTGAGGGGTTAACCACCTTAGCGGGTTCCAAGATTAACGCGGAACATCCCCCAGCCACCCAAGATGCAACAGCCGTGGCAAAGCTGCGGCAAGCAGGAGCCATTTTGCTCGGTACGCTCAATATGGATGAGTATGCCTATGGCTTCGTGACGGAGAATAGCCATTACGGTCCTACACACAACCCCCATGACTTAGCTCGGATTGCGGGAGGTTCCTCTGGTGGCTCGGCAGCAGCAGTAGCAGCGGGTCTCGTCCCCTTAACCTTGGGTTCTGATACTAACGGCTCGATCCGAGTCCCTGCGGCCTTATGTGGCGTGTTCGGTCTCAAACCCACTTATGGGCGTTTGTCACGAGCTGGCGCAGTGCTGTTTTCTAGTAGCTTTGACCACATCGGCCCTTTCGCCCGTTCGGTGCGAGATCTGGCCACAGTTTTTGATTTGTTGCAAGGCTCTGACCCCCGTGACCCCATTAGTAGCAATCGCCTCCCTGATCTGTGCCTACCCCAGCTAAACCAAGGCATTGACGGGGTGAGAATCGCGATCGCAGACGAGTACTTTGCTCAAGGGGCCGAACCAGAAGTGCTAGCAGCGGTCGAGCAAGTTGCCACAGCTTTAGGCGCAACTCAGCGCGTCACCATCCCAGAAGCCCATCGAGCCAGAGCTGCCGCTTTTGTGATTACAGCCGCAGAAGGTGCCAATTTCCACTGGGCCAATTTGCGATCGCGGTCTCAAGACTTTGACCCTGCCACTCGCGATCGGTTTCTGGCTGGTGCTTTGATCCCTGCTCATTGGTATCTCCAAGCCCAACGCTTCCGCCAATGGTTTCAGCAGCAGGTGCGCGAGATCTTCCAAACTGTCGATCTGATCTTGGCTCCCACCACTCCTTACCCTGCTTCACTGATTGGTCAGCAAACGATCGCGATCGATGGTGAAGAGATCCTGATTCGACCTAATTTGGGGTTATATACTCAGCCGTTATCCTTTATCGGGTTGCCAGTAGTATCAGTACCGCTTCAGCGATCGGGCCAATTGCCGCTTGGCGTACAACTCATCGCCGCACCCTATAATGAAGCCTTGATTCTGCGGGCGGCGGCATTTCTAGAACAAGCTGGAGTTGTGTCTGCGCCCATTGTTCAACCACAGCTTGGGGCCTGAACTTGGGGTATAAATTGAGGGCATGAGTACATACGACTGGATTGTAATTGGCGGCGGTGTGACCGGAGCAGCCTTAAGCTACGAACTGGCCCAGAAACAGTTTTCGGTGCTGCTGATTGAGCAATCTGCCACAATACAAGGCGCAACTCGTTTCAGCTACGGCGGCATTGCCTATTGGTCTGGTACGACTGAGTTAACTCAGCAGCTTTGTCAAGAAGGCAAGCAGCGTTATCCTCACTTGGCCGCAGAGTTAGGCGCAGAAATTCACTTTCGAGAACTAGACTTGTTGCTCACGGTCGCTGCCGATCGCGACCCTGCTACTATCGCACCTAGTTATGCCAATTACGCCATTTCTCCGCATTTACTGAGCGTCACTGAAGCTTGCGAGTTGGAGCCTTTGCTCAATCCTGAAGCGATCGCTGGAGCTTTTACCGTTCGCCACGGTCAAGTAGACCCAGAAGCCCTAACTCAAGCCTATCGCCAAGCCTTTGTGCGATCGGGTGGCAACATTGTGATCGATCAGGTGACAGGATTGCAGCGACAAAACCAGCGAGTCACAGGAGCGATCGCCACTCAACAAACTTACCCCGCTGGCAATGTAGTGGTTTGTGCGGGTGGCTGGAGTCGAGATTTGCTAGCAGCAGGATTACCCGTGCCCCTCTACTTTACCCAGGCTGAACTGGTTGAAACGCTACCCGTAGAGGTCAAGTTACGGACGCTAGTGATGACGGCAGAGATGCAGCGCTTTCAGCTAGAGGCACAAGCAAGCACAGCAGCTAAAGAGCAAGAGTGGCAGGAGCCTGGCTTAGAGATAGTGCCTTGGATCTTGGATGCGGGGGCGGTGCAATTAGCAAATGGCAGTCTGCGGTTGGGACAAATTAGCCGAGTTCTGAGCGATCCGCAAGCGGTAGTTGACGCGATCGCCAGTGAAACAGCGATTCGGAAGGCGGTAGGCCAGGTGTTACCCGCACTGCAAAACTTGCCTGGTCAATGGCAGCAATGCTTAGTAGCCTTTAGCCGCGATCGCTTACCTTTAATTGGCCCTGTTCCAGACACAAGCGGATTGTCCGTTTTCTCTGGCTTTAGTAACCCCTTCGCGATCATGCCGCCTTTAGCCCAACGATTTGCTCAAGCTGCCTCAGGCCCAACAGACCCAATCTTGGAACAACTTTCACCAGCTCGCTTCTCCGCGATCGCTTAGTAAGAGCGCCACAACACAATTTCCTGCCTGAAGGTTAGGGCTATTTCATCCTGATTTCATAACTGCATGCCACCCTGAATGGTTGAGCAGCGCCGATTTCTACAGATGCAAAGCGGCTGCTCTAACGGATTTCGTTTGCCTAGTTGACACTCCAGTTCACAGGAGACTTCAGAATAGCGACATAGACCTCTGCAACTTTCCGAAGGCACGAAGACTTATGACCCGCATATTTTGGATGAGAACTCGTTCTATTGCTTTATTACTAGGGGCGATCGCCACAGCTAGTTTGCTCAATGCCTGCTCTACACCTAGCCAAACCCAGGCTGAAGCTCCTAGCCCCACCACCACATCCGGGATGGATCATGGCAACGCGCATCATGGCGGCATGATGAACCACAGCACCAGCATGGAGTTAGGCCCAGCCGATGCCGACTTTGACTTGCGATTTGTGGATGCCATGACTCCACATCATGAGGGAGCAGTGACGATGGCGCAAGAGGCTCTCAGCAAGTCCAAGCGCCCCGAAATTCAAAAACTGGCTCAAGACATTATCGCGGCCCAAAACAAAGAAATTGGAGAACTGAAACAGTGGCGGCAAGCCTGGTATCCCAAGGCCAGTGCTCAACCCGTCGCTTGGAATCCTCAGATGGGTCATGCTATGCCTATGTCACCGGATCAAAGAAAAGGCATGGCAATGGAGATGGACTTAGGCGCAGCCGATGCCGAATTTGACCTGCGCTTCATCAATGCCATGATTCCGCACCATGAGGGAGCAGTGACGATGGCACAAGAGGCTCTCAGCAAGTCCAAGCGCCCCGAAATTCAAAAACTGGCTCAAGACATCATTAAGTCCCAAGAAGCTGAAATTCAGCAGATGCAGCAATGGCGACAAGCTTGGTACCAACGCTGAAAACAAGTTGGTACCAAAACTGCATTTTGCCTGACTTAGTAAAAGCCTAGCGATCGCCCCCAGATCGCCACAGGATAGCCCCCAAGCGAGAATTGCCCTCCAGCAAGCGCTGTACTCAGGAAACCGCCATGACTCCCCTACCTCAATTGTCTATTTTTCAGCTTACAAGCACTCTCCTAACCGTGCTGCTGTTGAGTGCTCCCATCCAGAGCTTGGCGCATAAGGGGCATGGAGACAACGAATTTCAGGGCGGTAGCCAAGCAACGCAAGCGGCTGGGGCAATTCCAGTCGATGCGAAGACAGCTCAGCTAATGGGGCTAAAAGTAGAGCCTGTGACTCGTCAGCGGTTGGCCTTTGGCCTCAAAACTACGGGCCAAATTGAACCTTTGCCCAATCAGCAGGTAGAGGTAACAACTCCCGTAAAAGGTACCGTAACTCGGCTGCTCGTCAGTCCCGGCGATCGCGTCAAAGCGGGGCAGACGGTGGCAGTGATGACGAGTCCGGAACTGGCGGAACTGCGAACTACAGCCCTCGATCGGCGTTCTGAGGCGATCGCTTCGGTGCAACAAGCCCAGGCAGATTTGCAACTGGCGCAACAGAACTATGCTCAGCAACAAAAAATCGCGGCTACCGAGCTGGCTCAAGTTCGCAGTGAAGTCAGTTTTGCTCAAGAGCGTTTTGACAAAGATCAGGAGCTATTGGCTAACGGCGCGATCGCCAGACGGACGTTTCTAGAGTCAGAAACAAAACTGGCTCAAGCCCAAGCAGCGCTGACCAAAGCTGAAAGCCGCTTAGAAGTTTCTGAAGCCACCTCCCAACTGAGACATGCTGAATCAGCAGTGCAGGTGGCTCAGTCGCGGGTCAATCTGAGCGAAGAAACTTATCAAACCCGATTGCGACAACTAGGCGCGAATGCCAATGGCGATGGCGCGATTACCATTACGGCTCCAATTGCAGGAACCGTGGCCGATCGCGAGACCACTCTGGGCGAATCAGGCGAGGACGCAGGCAAAAAGGTGATGACAATCATCAACGATAGCAGCGTGCAGGTCAGCGCCAATATCTACGAAAAAGACTTAGATCGGATTCAGACGGGGCAAAGAGTGCAAGTGAAAGTGGCGAGTCTAAGCGATCGTAGCTTTACAGGTCGCATCAGTGTGATTGGCGCGGTCGTACAAGGGGAGACGCGTATTGTGCCTGTCAAAGCTGAGTTGGACAACCCTGACGGGCTCTTGAAATCGGGGATGTTTGCAGAATTAGAGGTTCTAACCGATCGCACCTCAGCCGCTGTGCTAGCTATTCCCAAGTCGGCGTTGGTGGAAACTAATGACAAAAAGCAGATTATCTTTGTGCAAAACGGCGATGCCTTCCAACCGACCGAAGTGACCCTGGGTCAAGCCTCCGGGGAATTAGTGGAGGTCAAAAACGGACTCTTTGATGGCGATCGCATTGTCACTCAACGCGCCATGCAACTCTATGCCCAATCGCTACGTGGCGGCAGCAACACTGCTGAGGATCACGAGCATGGGGAGACAGTTACCACAACTTCCCAACCCGCAATCCCTTGGTGGCTGGTAATTCCGGCGGGAGGGGCGATCGCGGCGGGTACGTTCGGAGCAGGTGTGTACTGGGCCAATCGCCGTCATCGCCAAGGTTTCAGCGTCCCTCAGGATTATGGCTTACAGGATATTCAGGAGCATGACACGACTCGTGTTCCTGTAGCTTCACACGATTCAAAGTCGGATCGTTCTCTTCGTTAGCGACGTTGAGCCAACTTTTATGCTAAGTGCCATCATTAAATGGGCGATCGCCCGACGCTGGCTGGTGATTCTAGGCGCGATCGTCATCACGATTTGGATTTTTCGGACGATCATCCAAATGCCATTGGATGTGTTTCCCCCCTTTGCACCACCCCAAGTCGAAATTCAAACCGAAGCGCCTGGACTAGCGCCAGAAGAAGTCGAGACATTAGTCACATTGCCAATCGAGAGTGCAATCAATGGGACTCCAGGGGTTGCTACGGTTCGCTCCTCCAGTGCGGCCAGTATTTCCGTGGTACGAGTGATTTTCAACTGGGGCACCGATATCTATCAAGCCAGGCAGTTGGTCACAGAGCGCTTGCAATCGGCTCAAAGCAAGTTACCGGAAGGCGTGGAAACCCCGGAAGTTGCTCCGATTAGTTCTCCGATTGGCACCATTGTCACTTATGCCTTTACCTCCCAAACCATAGATTTAATGCAAGTGCGACGGCTGGTAGATTGGCAAGTCACCAATCGTCTCCTCGCCGTACCCGGAGTCGCTCAAGTCATCATCTTTGGTGGAGATGTGCGGCAGTACCAGGTCTTAGTAGCACCGGAAAAGCTCCAAGCTTTTAATGTCTCTTTGCAGGATGTCACGGAGGCAGTAGCAGCGGCTAATGTGAACGCACCGGGAGGATATTTAATTACTCCCGATCGCGAAAAACTGATTCGCGGGATTGGCCGCATTGAAGATATTGAAGCGTTGAAGCAGTCGGTGATTACGGCTCGCAATGGCACTCCAGTCAGAATCACAGAAGTCGCCGAGGTCAAAATTGGTGCAGCGGTAAAGCGAGGGGATGCCAGCGTCAATGGGCAAAAAGCGGTCGTGGCGATCGTGAACAAACAGCCTGCTGCTGACACGCCCACCGTAACTCGTGCAGTTGAAGCGGCAATGGCAGAGGTAAAGGCGGGTTTGCCATCGGATATTCAAGTGGCGACGACCTTTCGGCAAGAAACCTATATTGATGCCTCAATCGAAAACGTCCGCGAAGCTCTGCTAGAAGGCAGCATTATCGTCGCCCTAATCTTGATTCCGTTCCTGATGAATTGGCGCAATCTAGCCGTCTGTTTAGCCGCTCTGCCGCTCTCCTTACTCATCGGGATCTTGGCACTGAATTGGTTAGGGCAAGGCTTGAACACGATGACCTTAGGCGGCTTAGCCGTTGCCATCGGTTCTGCGGTCGATGATGCGATCGTCGATGCCGAGAATGTCTACCGTTGTCTGCGCGAGAACAAATATTCTCCCAACCCCCGTCCCGTTCTAGAAGTCGTGTTTGAAGGTTGCCAGGAAGTGCGGGATTCGGTATTTGGAGCCACGATCATCACCGTTGTCGTCTTCTCTCCCATCTTTGCGCTAACGGGAGTCGAAGGCAGTATTTTTATCCCGATGGGGTTGGGTTACTTAGTGGCAGTACTGGCCTCTAGTGTGGTTGCCTTAACCGTTACTCCAGCTCTATGCGCGATTTTGCTGCCCTATGGTCGCTTACCAGAACGGGAACCTTGGGTGGCTCGCTTTTTCAAAGGACTCTATCTGCCGCTCCTGACGTTCTCCATGCGACGATCGCCCTTAATTCTAGGCTTGGCGATCGCCAGTTTGGTCGCTACCACAATTATCGTGCCGTCGTTTGGGCGGATCTTCTTACCGGAGTTTCAAGAGCAATCGCTGGTAAACACGCTGCTGCTCTACCCTGGCTCCTCTCTAGAAGCGACGAACAGCGCCGCCTCAGTATTAGAGCATCAGCTCAGGGATGACCCTAGATTTGCTTCCATTCAGGTGCGGGCGGGACGGGCTGAGGGGGATGCTGATGCTGCTGGTGTGAATCTGGCCCATATCGATGTGGAGCTGAGTCCGGAGGGTATGCAAAATCGCCCAGCCGCAGTGGAAGCATTGCGCCAAGAATTCAATCAGGTTCCGGGAGCGGCTCCCAATGTGGGTGGCTTTATCTCTCATCGTATGGATGAGGTGCTATCAGGGGTAAGAAGTGCGATCGCCGTCAAAATCTTTGGCTCAGATCTGGAAGAACTCCGCACCCTGGGTCAGCAGGTGAATGACGTGATGCGATCGGTTGAAGGCATCGTGGATTTGCAACTAGAACCACAAATCCCGGTGGAGCAGATCCAAATCCAATTTGATCGGGGGACAGCGGCGAGATACGGCTTGAGCATGGGGCAGCTCTCAGAAACGATTGAAACGGCGCTGAATGGACGAGTCGTTTCTCAAGTTTTAGAACAGCAGCAAACCTTTGATTTGGTGGTTTGGCTCAACCCAGCAGCCCGCCAAAGCATAGATGCGATCGCTAACTTAAGGGTCGATACGCCCAATGGCAATAAAATTCCGCTGGCTCAAGTGGCAACAATTCAGGAAGGCACAGGCCCAAACACCATTAACCGGGAGAATGTCTCGCGCCTGATCGTGGTGGCTGCCAACGCTCAAGGAAGAGCCTTGCGATCGGTCGTGAATGACATTCAGGCTCAAGTGCAGCAACAAGTTCAGTTACCACCCGGCTATTACATCCAGTACGCAGGGCAGTTTGAAGCCGAAGAACGCGCCAGTCAAAACATTCTCATCTTCAGCGCGATCGCCTTTGTGGTGATTACGATCATCATGTATCTCTCCGTGAAGTCGATTCCTTCCACTGCCGCGATCATGATTAATTTGCCGCTGGCTTTGGTGGGAGGGGTAATTGCCGTCGCTCTAACCGGAGGAACTTTATCGATCGCGTCGTTGGTGGGCTTCGTCACCCTATTTGGAGTCGCAACCCGGAATGGTCTGCTGCTGGTGGATAACTACAACAGCAAGTTTGCCGAAGGGATGCCACTCAAAGACATTTTGATCAAAGGTTCAATGGAGCGGCTAAACGCCATTCTGATGACCGCGTTTACTTCAGCGTTGGGGTTGGCTCCCTTAGTCGTGGCAGGCGGACCCGGAAAGGAGATTTTGCAACCTCTAGCGATCGTGGTTTTAGGCGGGTTATTCACCTCTACAGCTTTAACCCTCCTGGTCTTGCCTGCTCTCTATGCCAAGTTTGGCAAGCATTTGTTTCCTAACCTCTCTACCAAACAGGAGAAAAATTATGCAGCTCAAAGTTAGTGCGATCGCGACTGTCACCCTCGGACTTCTCTTTTTGGGGGCTTGCAGCAGTGGTAATCAGACCAGTAATCAAGCCACCAATTCAACCAGTAGCCCTGCTGCCTCTACAGCCACCAGTCCCAGCTCTGCCCCAGCAGGTGCTCACGGAGGGCAAGGAGGACAAGTGGTTGAGTCTGGCCCTTATCATTTGGAACTCGTGACCGCCAAAGAAGCGGCAGGGACTCACATCGACTTCTTCTTGCAGAAGGGAGACAATCATGAGCCTGTTGCTAATGCTAAAGTCACCGCTCAAGTGCAGTTACCCGATGGCACTCAGAAATCCTTAGACATGAAGTATGACGCGCAAGGTCAGCATTACGCCGCCATTCTGCCTGAGACTAGCACTGGAGAATATAAGGTCGCCGTCCTGTCTGACATCAGCGGCGAAAAGGTGAATGGTCGCTTCACATTCAACCAGTAGGATACGAGGCTAGAGCTATAAGCCAATGCGAATTCTACTAGTGGAGGATGAACTCGATCTGGGTAAAGCGATTCAGCGTGTCTTAAACCGAGAAAAATATGTAGTGGATTGGGTACAAGATGGCACTACCGCTTGGGAATACCTGAACACTCAGTGGGTCGAATATACTCTGGCAATCTTTGACTGGATGCTCCCAGGCTTATCTGGCGTGGAACTGTGTCAACGGCTCCGTGCCCACAAACAGGCTCTTCCGGTCTTACTGCTAACGGCTAAAGATCGCATGGAAGATAAAATTGTAGGCTTAGATGCGGGTGCAGATGATTATTTAGTCAAACCATTTGGCATGGCAGAACTTTTGGCCCGAATGCGAGCCTTGCAACGGCGATCGCCCCAAATCCAACCGTCGCAACTGCAAGCGGGGCATCTGGTGCTAGATTACGGGACGCATCAAGTGTTTCTTCAGGTTGCTAACGGAGAACCAAAGGCGATCGCTTTAACTGCCAAGGAATTTCAAACGCTGGAATACTTCATGCGGCATCCTAACCAAGTGGTTACTAGCCAACAGTTAATGGATCAACTTTGGGAAGTAGGAGCGGAACCCACTAGCAATGTGGTAGCGGCCCAGATCCGTCTGCTCCGGCGTAAGCTGACAGAGGTAGGCTGTCATGGCTTGATTGAGACGGTTCATGGTCTTGGCTACCGATTCCACATATCTGATGCATCAGAATCAGCTATTTAATCGCACTCGCGTCCAGCTTGCGGGGTGCTACGCCGGGGTTATGGGCCTCATTCTCAGCATCAGTGGCTTGGTTGCGTATGAAATGTTGGCATATACCCACTGGCAAGCAGTAGAACAAGAACTCCAATCGATTTCAGGCACGCTACACGACACCCTAGAACCTAAACTGCAACAACCCAATCGCCTAGAACCTGTGGTGAAGCAAGTTCTGCCAGGGCTATGTGTGGTTGGCACTGGCTGCTCCCAAGACTCGCGATCGCGGCATGTTCTGGGCATTGTGCAAACAGGCAACTACTACGTGCGCTTCTTTGACCAGTCGGGGCAAATATTGGCTCAACTCAGCTCACCACGGCCAGGACTACCACAACCAACGACTCAGGAAGGCTGGCAAACGGTTCACGATCACAACGACATCCGCTACCGCCAAGTCACCTTGTTGCTGAAAACAGCGACAGGCGCTCCTTGGAGTTACATGCAGATTGGGCGATCGCTCCAAGAATTTGATGACCATCTCGCCACCCTGAGATTATTGCTAGCAGTCGGATTACCACTCTTGATGTTGATGGTGGGAGGCGCAAGTTGGTGGCTCGCAGGATTAGCTATGCAGCCTGTTTTCCGCTCCTACGCCCAAATGCAGCAGTTCACCGCTGATGCTGCCCACGAATTACGCACCCCGATCGCCGCTATTAGAGCCACGGTAGAAGCGGCAGATGCTACTGATATCTCCCCTGAGGAAGTCCAGGAAACCCTAAGCGCGATCGATCGCCAAAACCACCGACTAGCAACACTGGTTCAGGATCTCCTGCTGATCTCTCGAATGGATCAAACAAAGTTAACGCAACGCCAGTCCTGCTGTCTCAACGACTTGATCAGCGACCTCGTGGAGGGTCTATTAGTCCTTGAGATTGCCGCTGCGATCCAGTTAACCACACAGATTCGAGGAAGCGAACTCTTGTACGTCACAGGCGATGAAAATCAGCTCAGTCGCTCGATCTCTAATCTGATTGTCAACGCCCTGCAATATACCCCTAGCGGCGGAAGGGTGACGGTCACTCTAGAGCGAATAGACTCCCAAGCCCTGATTCATGTCCAAGATACAGGAATTGGCATTGCTCCAGAAAACCAATTACATATCTTTGAGCGCTTCTATCGCGTCAGTGGCGATCGCTCTCGTCAAACGGGAGGGGCTGGATTAGGGCTAGCGATCGCCAAGGCCATTGTCGAAGCACATCAAGGCAGCTTGAAAGTACAAAGCAAATTAGGCAAAGGTAGCATATTTACCATCCGCTTACCTCTGAAGGAAAGAGGCTCTTAGGTGAAAAACCTCCTACAGCAAAGAATTCCCTACGGGCAAAAGTTCGGCACCCTAGCTTGAGCCAAGAATTGCTAACACAGTAGCCCCCGCTTAAATCGAGTTCCTTTAGAATGGGTGATTATACCAATCACTGCTTTGTCTGACTAACGTTCTGCAACTACTTGATTGTGTTACTTCTACTCAGTTAGTCCACTGGTAGTTTCACTGGCATCATCCATTTTGTAGCATAGGTATAGATCCTTAATTTACATCTATCCTGTAAAGCACCTTTATCGCTTTTGCATCTATCCTGCAAAGCACCTTCATCGCTGGGTCTTTCACCTCAGGTTAAAGATTTCCTATGGCTAAGCTAGGTCAATCCTCTTTCCGCCGTGTTTTGCTGTCATGTATTTTGCTGCTCAGCGTCCCAGTGCTGTTATTAGGGGAAGTTGTGACCTATCGCAAAGCCCGCTCTAGTCTCCTAGAAACAGCTCGCCGCAATCTTACCGAAAGTGCTGTCAGAAAAGGGAACGACATCAAGGATTCCATTAAAGCGTTACAGGCAAACTTAATTATTGCGAGTGAAACATCAGCTCTACAGTCAAACTCCCTGGAACAGGCGCGGCGATCGCTATTGCAGTTGCAGCGCACACTTCCGACTCAGGTTCAGTGCATCCAGCTGACAGATCTCCAAATCCAGCGACTAGCAGTGAGTACCTGTGGCAACCAATTGCAGCTACTATCCGCTGCCGCACTCTCCACCTCGACCCAGTTTGACCAGCCTAGCTCTAACACTGCTCCAGGCACTTCCAATGCTGCCGCTAGTGCCTCCGGGTTGTGGCCGCGCGCTCAAAGCCAGTTAAGCTCTGATCAATCCCTAGTTTATGTCACACCTGCGAGCCAGATTGACCCAGTCAGTCATCCTCAAGGACAACTCAGCTTGGTTTTAAGTGTCCCTGTCTATAGCGCTACAGGCCAGCTCAAGTATGCTCTGAGTGTCCAAACAGCGCTCCACCAGAAAGAGAGCGATAAACCTGGTTCCCTCTCTGGTTATACCGTTGTGGTCGATCAAGACGGCACCATCCTAGCCCATCCCGATCCAGCGCGAATTGGGAGGAATATCCGCCAGGAGGCAGATTCTACCCGTTTAGTCGATATTGTGCGCAATGCGATCGTGAGTGGCAACTCGGATGTACGACACCTGTTTGGCTTTGTGGAAAACGGCACTGAGTGGTTAGCAGGGTACAGCCCGATCCAGGTTCCCTTTACCCAATCAGCAAACCATACTTGGGTCGTGCTAGCGGTCACCCGCATTGATAATGCTCTCTATGGTCTGGTTGAAATTAAGCAAATCCTGGTAGTCCTGACCTTGGGACTCGTGGCAGCCAATTTGCTAGCGACTTTATATGTAGCGAGAGAATTATCACGACCGCTAGAGGAATTAGGCAACTATGCTCTGCATATTCAGCAACGGCATACTGCTTTGGATTCTCCACAGACGGATGCAGCGATCGCTCCTGCTACGACTGCATCCAATTCCAGTACAACAGATGCCTCTTCTGAGAGTTTGAGTAGGGGCGAGAACATCAGCACCGCCTCAGTTGTCACTACAGCCTTAAGCATTAGCGATCGCGCTCCCACCGATTTTCGCATTCGCGAACTTAATCAACTAGCTAAAGCTCTGAACAGTATGGTGGAGCGGCTAGAAGAACGGGCTGAGGAGTTAGAAGCAACTTGGCGAGAAGCAGAAGCTGCCAATCGTCTCAAAAGCGAATTTTTGGCTAATACTTCCCACGAGCTACGCACTCCCCTAAACGCCATTATTGGCTGCATTCGCCTAGTCCGGGATGGCTGCTGTGACGATCGCGAAGAAGAATTTGACTTTCTACAACGGGCCGACGATGCAGCCATTCATTTGCTCGATGTGATCAACGATTTGCTAGATATTGCCAAAATTGAGGCAGGTACCCTTTCAGTCGATCTGCAACCCCTCGATTTACGCAACACTCTGCATGAGGTGATCGATCTGCAAACCGTTCCCATCCAACAAAAAGGGTTGGAGCTAGATTTCCCTCAACTCAAAGAACCTCTTGCTGTTTACGCAGACCCCGCCAAACTGAAGCAAGTGCTGCTCAATGTAGTCTGCAATGCAACTAAGTTTACAGAGGAAGGCAAGATTGCGATCGAGCTTCGAACTGAACCGACTACAGGTAGCCAAAATGGGTATCGAGGCACACGAGTGATCATTACCATCCGGGACACAGGAATTGGCATAGAACCCAATCAGCTACCCAAGCTCTTCCGCCCGTTTGTCATGGCTGATGGCACTACAACCCGACGATTTGAGGGTACAGGTCTGGGACTGGCTATTTCGCGTAACTTTATGGAACTGATGGGAGGCAATATTACCTTAGATAGCGCTGGGCCTGACCAAGGCACCACGGTCGAAATCACCTTGCCTATGATTGATGTGGCCCAACTCCCCATTCAGAACTTTAAGGAACCGAGCCATAAACTCAGCATTGCTAAAGCCGCAGATACCTTCCGCTAACGCTTGTAATCTTGGGAACTTGTGAGATTAGGAAGAAAAGCGTCAGGATAAGTTAATCGGTTGGCCTGACTGATTGAGAGACTCAGTTAGAGCATTCAGCACCCGTACCAATTCAGTCCCCACGCGGCCCGACGAAATGGGTGAAGGGGTGTTGTCGCGTACGCAGTGTAGAAAATGAGTGCAAACTTGTTGTAAAGGTTCACCAGGTTCTAGGCTTAGCACTTCATGACGCTGCTCTATCGGTGTGTAATAGATTGGCTCAGCCGTTGCTTCGTTCGATTGGCTATTGGCAGTAGGTTGCAGTTGCCCATGTTGAATCGTCAGGGAAGCCTCAGGCGATAATTCATCAAAGACTAAAGTCCCTTGAGTGCCCACCACACCCAGCCGTCGCTGCTTATCTGGATTCAGCCAACATAAATGTACTACAGCCTGAAACCCACTTGGGTAGAGCAATGTTACCCAGACTAAATCTGCCAAGCCTTGCGGAAAGTAATGGTGATCGGGCGATCGCGTTTGCAGCCAGATTTTACCTTGCGTCTGGACTTGAGCGGGGGTTTCTCCCAGCCAGGAATTAAAGATGGCAATGTCATGGATGGCTAAATCCCAAAGGGCATCGACATCGGGGCGCACAGGTCCAAGATGAGTGCGAGCTGCATAACCGTACCTCAATCCACCCAATTCACCCGATTGCACAACTGCTCGACCCCGTTGCACCGCCGGATGAAATAAGTAGGTATGGTCAACAACCAACTGCCGTTGTTGGGCGGCAGCTAAGCGACAGAGTTCTTGCGATTCAGCAACGGCTAGAGTTAGGGGTTTCTCTGCTAAGACATGGTAGCCCTGCTTTAGAGCAGTCGTAATCAGTGAATAATGGGTGGTCGCAGGAGTCGCGATCGCTAACGCCTCAATTACGGGTGGCGGAGGCAGAGCAGACCAGTCAGTAGCCAAGATCACTTGCTCGTCGAAATCAAACCGTTGCTTTAAGCTAGCCAAGCGTTCTGGGTCAGGATCGATCACAGCCACCAAGCGAGCCTGGGGATGCTCCAAGAAATTCCGCACCAGATGCACGCCCCAACGTCCAGCCCCTATGACAGCAATTCCGATCTGATTTGTCATTCCAATAATCCTTTTTCGTTAGCCCAGCGTTCAAACGCGACTTAATCCTCTTGAACAGAGGCAGGCTGCGTTAGCTGCAAAAACGCTACCTGTGCGGCGGCTTGTTCCGCAGCTTTAATAGAACGACCCATTCCTTGTCCCAGAAGTTGTCCTTGCAACCAAACTTCAGCCGTAAAGCGATGGGGATCGCCATGCGTCCAGCCAACCTCTTGCGTGCGATAAGTTGGTAGACTTTTATGCTGAGCTTGCGTCCATTCCTGCAAAGCTGCTTTGTAATTTTGACGCGCCGGATCAGTCCGAATCTCGATCGCGAATTCCTTGAAGTGAGAGTCGAGCCACGGGCGAACTAGGGCCAGAGTATGAGTACTCAAGTAGAGAGCGCCAACCAAGGCTTCCAGTGCCTCCGCTAAGCGAGATTCCTCCCCAGCCTTGTCTCCCATAGCACTACCCGCCACCAAAAGATACCGTTCTAGCCCGTAGGATTGGGCAATGCGGGCCAGAGAGCGATCGCTCACCAGCATCGACCGAATTGCCGCAAACTCGCCTACAGGACAGTCAGGATAGGTTTCAAATAGAAGTTCAGATGCCGCCAATCGAACTACGGCATCCCCGACAAATTCCAGTTGTTCGTAATTGGCAGCGGCTGAAATTGTGGGATGCGTTAGTGCTAAATCCAGCAGTGACCACTGCACAGGGGCTGTTTCAGGTAGAGCCAATTTTCGCAGAAGGCTTTGGAGCTGCTGCTGACGATGAGGATAGCCCAAGGTTGTCATTTCAAACTCAATCAATTACTGAAGCGCACTTGCTACTCCCAATTGCAGGGAGTGATCTAAGTATGTGGCTAAAGGGGTGAGACCCCCTTAGGCAGAGCAAGGCAGCTGTTGAATACTCTGATTGAAATTGTAAACGCTCAAATAGGGGCTTGTGGAGTCAGAAAAACAATAATTAGTCACAGGACTAACCAGTTCAGGATGCGATCGCGAAACGAGCGCTTGCTTGGGCAACTGCTTCCAGCTAGACGCTTGCTGTTTATGATGGGCATACCACAAACCATATTGTTGTAGTCGCACTGCATTAACTGTTTGAGGCAGCACTCCCACTAATAGCGCCAATACTTCATCGGGTAACTCAATGACTACTTGGCGGCTAAAAAACGCTTCAAATCCAGCTAGCAGCTTCTCAACTCTGACAATTGGGTCAGGATAGCTAGTAATTCTTTCTAGCCACCGCATCCATTGAATTCGCCGTCCATAAGCTTTGTAGCGCTCCCCAAAGGTTTCCACCGGAATTAATTCGGGTGAACCAATTGCAATGACAACGTTATAACCTTGCTCATCTCGGCTACCCACAGCGGCACCAGGCCCAGCGAAGTCAGCATGATAAGTTTTGCAGAGGATCAGTCCACATTTTTTTTGTTCACTCACAGCGAGGACGGGGTTGCAGTGTGGCACAGGTTTTGATCCACCTCATTAAAACTAGGGCTGATAGGTCACATGTCCGTATGGGGAGAACAGCCATGTGTCCATGCAAACATTCCTAAGCCAGAATGCCTTTATCGTAGAGCAGAGATAAATCCTTGCCTAGCAACGCAACCCAGACTTCTAGTAATCTACACAATGGCTTGGTAAATCTAAAAAATCCGTAAACTCCCAAGCCAAAGGCTTTGAGATTGAATCGTTCTAATAGCGAGGAAGCTACACAACTTCACAAAACACACAAGCTTCATCAGAAATCGATACACCTTAACTCAATCACAAGCCCAGCAGACAAGCTTTTAAGAAGCGGAAGAGTTGGACATAAGCCGGGTTCTGTTTTCCTCAGCGCCATGCACCTCAGAAGGCGGTTATCTATCTGGGACGTTTGTTACCAAACGCCTCAAGCGGTATTTGCATTGGGAACTGGAAAAAGACCAACCCTTGTTCCCGCGACCTTGCTCCCAACCGGGGTTTACCGAGCCAGCACCTCTCGATGCTGCTGGTGCGCTCTTACCGCACCCTTGCACCCTTACCTGTGATTTCTTTTATTTTTGGTGAACAAGTCCACCAAAAATAAATAGATCTCCATTGGCGGTATGTTTCTGTGGCACTTTCCTCACGGTCGCCCGCACTGGGCGTTACCCAGCAAGTCTGGTCTTTGGGGAGCCCGGACTTTCCTCAGACTGGCTTTAAGCGTGATGCCTTAGCACGCTGGCCTGATCTCTCAGGCCCACCAAGTCCGCAACCACCTACACCAACTCTTCCGTACAATTCAGTTTACCAACCAGCGGAGCCAGCAAAACCATCTTCCTGTTTTCGGGTCATGTTTTCAGGTGCTTCCAAGGGAGGGCATCTGTCCAGGGCAACCGTCTAGCGGCGAATTTACACGACAGCGAATGAAAGCGATCGCCCCCACCACCGCCAACGGGATCAAACACTCGGAGGACTAATCTCAAGGAAAATTCTTTTTTATCAGCGGCAGTCTTTAAACTTCCTAGATTCACTAAAGGGCCACCAATTTTTACGGCATCTGATTCTCGCTTCAGAGCATCTTCTGCGGTCACGGCTTCTTGGAGCGTCTTACCTGGAGCAATGACGCTAAAGACTTGGGGCTGAAATAAATCAGTCGTTAATCCTGGCATCAACCGGATCACCCGTCGCGATCGCCCACCAAAGTCTGTGAAGGAGCTATGGTCCCAATCCACATAAATAGAGTAGCGGCTAGAACGATTACTAATGATGATAGGCAGCTTTTGCAGTTCATCTGGCTTGGTATAACGCGAAGCCAAGCCAAAACCAACCCCGATAGTGTCTTGTAAATTTTGGTCTTGCAGTTGCTGCTTCAAATCATCTGACTCAAATCGCACGGTGAATCGGGCATCCAGCGATTTGATCGCCTCGTTGATCACATAGGTGACACAAATGATATAAATCGCCAAAATCAGCAGATCAAACTGATTCATTGCTTAATCATCTTTAAGCGTAGAAATATTTTCGAACCAGCCTCTTTTCCAGAAAAAGGTACAAAGGCCCGCTGTAATCGCAACCATTAAAGCTAAACAAAGCGGATACCCCCAATACCAATTCAATTCAGGCATATTCCAAGGTGATCTCTCTGTGTTGAAATTCATGCCATAAATCCCAGCCACAAAGGTCAGGGGAATAAAAATGGCTGAAATCACAGTGAGGGTTTTCATGATTTCGTTCATGCGGTTGCTGACCGAGGACAGATAGACATCCATCAAGCTAGAGGCTAGTTCTCGATAGGTTTCTACCATGTCCAGTACCTGAACTGTATGGTCATAGCAGTCCCGTAAGTAAATCTGCACATCCTGGCTAATGAGATCACTACCATCACGAATCAACATGTTGACGGCATCTCGTTGAGGCCAAATGGAGCGGCGCAAGGTCAGCAGTTCTCGCTTGATACCATGAATTTTCTCCAGGGTCTGTCGCGTAGGGTTAGAAACAACTTCGTCTTCTAATTCCTCAATTCGTTCTCCATAGGCTTCTAAAACGGGGAAGAATCCATCAATAATCGAGTCAAGCAGGGCATAAGTGAGGTAGTCAGACTTTTGCTTACGAATACTTCCTTTATTGCAACGAATCCGCTCCCGGACTGGCCCGAAGGAGTCATGCTCTGGTTCCTCTTGTACAGTCAGCAGATAATGCTTTCCTAAGATAAAGCTCACCTGCTCACTGACAAAGCTTTGCTTGTTTGCTTGCAGCGTTACCATCCGAGCCACAATCAACAGTTGGTCTTCGTACTCTTCAACTTTGGGGCGCTGCGGCACATTCACAATATCTTCTAGGACGAGCGGATGCAGATTAAATACCTGGCCTAACCGCTTTAAGATATCCTCACTTCCCAGTCCTTTCACATCTACCCAAGACACCGATTCAGTATCTAAGTAGGCTTCACAGCTTTCCGGCGTTTCAAGCTCTACCTTTGTGGCCTTGGTTTCGCTGTAGTCGATCAAAATAATCACCGAAGGCGGTGCATCGGCCTCAATTTTGAGTGTTCCTGGCATACTGCCAGGCTGGTCATAGAAGTAGTCAATATAGGACGGTTCGTCTGCTAAAGCACTTGCTTCAGACAGGTCGAGGGTGTTTTTAGGAGTTTGAGGATTGAAACCATGCAATGGCTGACTCGACTGGCTAGGCATAGGAAGTTTTGAGCAAGACGCGCACCGCCATCTTAAGCAATTCAACAGTGATTGAGTACTCTTTAAAGCTAAAAAAAGCAGCAGCTTGTGATAGCTACTGCTCTCCAATTAGTTCGGATTAGTTCAGATGGTTCAAATTAGGGTTGTGGCAGCAGGCTTACATCATGCCCATGCCACCCATGCCACCCATACCGCCCATGCCACCCATACCGCCCATGCCGCCCATGCCACCCATGCCGCCCATATCGGGAGCACCAGCCGGGGGATTCTTCTCAGGTCTCTCGACAATCACAGCTTCTGTGGTCAAGACCATGCTGGCTACAGAAGCCGCATCTAGCAACGCCGATCGCACGACTTTAGCGGGGTCAATCACTCCAGCTGCAATCATGTCCTCGAATTGCTCAGAAATGACGTTGTAGCCCATGTTGAAGTCCATGTCCCGCACTTTTTCCACGATGACAGAACCTTCAACCCCTGCGTTGTCAGCGATTTGACGCAAAGGTGCTTCCAAGGCTTTAATTACGATATCTGCCCCAATTTTCTCTTCATCATTCAACTGGGCTTTGATTTCTTCCACCTTTTTAGTCAAGTGGATTAAGGTAGCACCACCACCGGGTACTGTGCCTTCTTCCACGGCTGCTTTGGTAGCGTTCAAAGCATCTTCGATCCGCAGCTTCCGGTCTTTTAGCTCGGTTTCAGTAGCGGCCCCAACTTTGATCACAGCCACGCCACCTGCTAACTTAGCAAGGCGCTCTTGCAGCTTTTCTTTGTCATAGTCAGAGTCGGTTCTTTCTAGCTCTTGGCGAATTTGGCTGACCCGCTTTTCAATGTCAGCTTTGGTGCGATCGCTAACCTCAGCCACAATGGTGGTGTTGTCCTTGGTGATCGTTACTTTCCGAGCCGTGCCCAACATCTCTAGAGAGACGGCATCCAAGGTCAGACCGACATCTTCAGAAACCATCTGACCACCAGTTACCACGGCAATATCTTGCAACATGGCTTTGCGGCGTTCACCAAAGCTGGGGGCTTTTACAGCAGCAGCATTCAAGACACCCCGCATTTTGTTGACTACCAAGGTAGCGAGGGCTTCTCCCTCAATGTCCTCAGCAATAATCAATAGCGGCTGACCAGAGCGAGCAACTTTCTCCAGAACAGGCACTAGCTCTTGGATGGAACCAATTTTCTTGTCTGTGATCAAAATGCGGGCGTTTTCATAGTCCACCAGCATCCGTTCGCCATCGGTGACGAAGTAGGGAGAAATGTAGCCCCGGTCGAACTGCATCCCTTCTACGACTTCCAGCTCGGTAGACAGAGACTTAGATTCTTCTACGGTGATGACGCCATCTTTGCCCACCCGGTTCATGGCTTCGGCAATCATGGCTCCGACTTCTTCATCACCCCCCGAAGAAACAGTGGCGACTTGAGCGATCGCGTCTCCTTCGACTGGTTTCGCGACCGCTTTGATTTCTTCTGCTAAGCGAGCGACTACTTTTTCGATACCCCGACGGAGGCTCACCGGATTAGACCCAGCTGCCACGTTCTTTAAGCCTTCTCTAATCAGGGCTTGAGCCAGCACTGTGGCAGTAGTGGTGCCATCTCCAGCAATATCCTTGGTTTTAGAAGCCACTTCCCGAATTAGTTGGGCTCCCGTTTGCTCTAGGGGATCTTCAAGTTCAATTTCTTTCGCGATCGTGACACCGTCATTGACGATCTGAGGTGCCCCATACTTTTTCTCTAGCACCACGTTGCGGCCTTTGGGTCCTAGAGTGATCCGAACGGCATCTGCTAACGCATTCACACCTCGTTCTAACGCTCGCCGAGATTCTTCGCTGAATGCAACAATTTTTGCCATATTTCGTTCCCTACGCTTCCAACTAGAATTTAGCACTCTATCGGAATGAGTGCTAAATCGATCGCGTTCTTTGTGAGGTTAAACCAACCATTTCTCAATGAACCTACAGACTGAAGCCTGAGGTTACAGATACCAAGCCCACCTTCGCGGGCTACACTTGCAGCTCTGGATAAATAAATTGATATCCGGCGGATTTCAGTTTTTGGTTAGATACCTTGGCATTGTAGGGGCGGGCACTGGGTTGCGATTCGTCCCAATTCACAGGGGCTAGGTTGTAGCGCTGACACACCTGCTCAATCAGTTCTCGACTGGTTAGCGTCACTTCTTGCACCAGATTATAAATTCCCTGGAGTTGGTGCTCTTGGGCAAAAGCGATCGCGCCCACAATGTCATCCAGGTGAATCCAGTTACTCGGTTCTGCCCCTGTTCCTGGTCTTGTGGTGCCCGCAGCTCGCCCAAAAATTCGCTGGAGTTCTCGTCCTGGGCCATAGATGCCACCCAACCGCAAGACACACACCTTGACAGCACTTGTCGCCCCCCTAGCCCCCCAATTTTGGGGGGAACCAGAATTTTCAGGGGCAACAGATTCCTGTGAGAACGGCTGTAACTGAGCATTCAGCAATACTTGTTCAGTTTCGGCCAAAATTTCACCGTTGCGGTTAGCAGGTTTAACGGGTGAGGTTTCATCTACCCAATTGCCCTGCTGGTCACCATAAACCGCATAGCTGCCTGTATAGATAAGTTGTTGCACGCTCGGTGTTTGAGCTAGAACCTTCACTAAAGTTTTGGCTGTTTGTAGATAGGTTTCTTCGTAACTGCTAGGGCTACGCGCCCCCACACTCAGCAACACGACTTGTTGATCCGCTAAAGCCTCAGCTAGTGAGGTTTCATCATTGCCTTGGGCTAAAACGGCATGGTCTGCGATCGCTTCTAGTTCTGACAAGCGCGGCACGCTAGTTGTGGTAGCGGTAACGGTGCAACCTGCTTGTCGCCAGCATCGAGCGGTTGCCATGCCGACATATCCACAGCCAATAATTGCAACTTTCACAGATCCTCCTTGCTTCTTCCTTCAGCAAAAACAAAAAAACGGTAGAGGATTTAACGCTCTACCGCTTAACTATTAATTATTTCTCGGAACTAGAAGTTACTCAGCTGCTTGAGGCAACAACTCGCGCTTTTCACCTTTCAACACCTTCACCTGACCTTCATCCACATCCATAATGGCAGTGTCGCCATCCTGGACGCGGCCAGAGAGGATTTCCTCAGCAAGGCTGTCTTCCAACAACCGCATGATGGCTCGACGTAATGGTCGGGCACCATAGCTGGGGTTGTAGCCTTCTTCCACTAACCGATCCTTGAACCGCTCAGTGACTTCCAGCGTGATGCCTTGCTCGCCGAGACGACGGAAGACCTCGTTCAGCATGATGTCGGCGATTTCCTTGACCTCGTCCTTCGTCAGTTGACGGAAGACAATAATCTCGTCGAGACGGTTGAGGAACTCTGGGCGGAAGTACTGCTTCAGTTCTTCGTTGACCAGAGAGCGGATGCGGTTGTATTGGGAATCAGCTTGGCTCTCGGCAGAGAACTCGAAGCCAAGACCACCACCACCCTTCTCAATCACCTTGGAACCGATGTTGGAAGTCATGATCAGCAGCGTGTTCTTGAAGTCTACTGTGCGGCCCTTGGCATCGGTCAGGCGACCATCTTCCAAGATTTGCAACAGCATATTGAACACGTCGGGGTGGGCTTTCTCGATTTCATCGAAGAGCACCACGGTATAAGGCCGACGACGCACTGCTTCAGTCAACTGACCGCCTTCGTTGTAGCCAACGTAGCCCGGAGGCGAACCGATCAGCTTGGAAACGGTGTGCCGCTCCATGTATTCCGACATGTCAAGCCGGATCATGGCATCCTCGGAACCGAAGAAGTAAGCCGCCAACGACTTAGTCAACTCAGTTTTACCTACCCCAGTAGGACCAGAGAAAATAAAGCTGGCGATCGGACGGTTGGGGTTCTTCAAGCCAACCCGTGCCCGACGAATGGCACGAGACACGGCCTTAACCGCTTCATCCTGACCAATCAAGCGCCCATGCAAGGTGTCTTCCATGTGGAGCAGCTTTTCAGACTCAGATTCGGTGAGCTTATTAACAGGGACACCTGTCCAAGAAGCGACGATATGAGCAATGTCTTCTTCATCCACCATTGGAGAAGCGTCTTCATTGCCAGGTTCGGCCTTCTTGGTTTGAGCGATCGCCCGGATTTCAGTTTTGATTTCCATTTCGCGATCGCGCAACTCACCCGCCCGATCAAAGTCCTGTGCCCGCACTGCATCATCTTTCTCTTTCAGAACTTGACGAAGTTCTTTATCGAGTTCTTTAGCAGCAGGAGGTAATTGCGAGTTAAGTAAACGAACCCGAGAGCCCGCTTCATCAATCAAGTCAATTGCCTTGTCAGGCAGGAAGCGATCGGAAATGTAGCGATCCGACAGCTTAGCCGCAGCATCTAGGGCAGCATCAGAAATTTTTAGCTTATGGTGCTGTTCGTAGCGCTCACGCAAACCGCGCAGAATTTCGATGGTCTCATCCACGCTGGGTTCACCCACCATCACAGGCTGGAAGCGACGCTCTAGCGCTGCATCCCGCTCAATGTGCTTGCGGTATTCATCCAAAGTGGTGGCACCAATACATTGCAGCTCACCTCTTGCCAAGGCAGGTTTGAGGATGTTGGCTGCGTCGATCGCGCCTTCAGCCGCCCCTGCGCCAATCAAGGTGTGAACTTCGTCGATCACCAGGATGACATTTCCGGCAGAACGGATTTCATCCATGATTTTCTTCAAGCGTTCTTCAAACTCACCTCGATACTTGGTGCCTGCTACCAGCAAACCAATATCGAGCGTGACCACGCGCTTGTCTTCCAGAATGTCTGGAATATCGTTGTTAGCAATGCGCTGGGCCAAACCTTCAGCGATCGCCGTCTTACCGACCCCTGGCTCCCCAATCAAGACTGGGTTGTTTTTGGTCCGACGACCCAAGATTTGGATGACGCGCTCAATCTCTTTCTGACGACCCACAACGGGATCAAGCTTCCCTTCCGCCGCCATTTGGGTCAGGTTAGAGCCAAATTCATCCAGGGTAGGAGTCTTGGTGCGACCGCCCCCTGGCGTGGTGGAAACCTCTGCGGTTTCACCCAGCATGCGAATGACTTGAGTCCGTACCTTGGAGAGGTCAACTCCAAGATTTTCCAGCACTCTAGCTGCAACGCCTTCGCCCTCCCGAATCAGACCTAAGAGCAGGTGTTCAGTGCCAATGTAGTTGTGTCCCAACTGCCGAGCTTCTTCCAAGGACAGTTCCAAGACACGTTTGGCGCGAGGAGTGAACGGAATTTCTACAGCAACGAAGCCAGAACCTCGACCAATGATTTTCTCTACTTCAATCCGAGCGTCTTTGAGATTGACACCCATAGACTTGAGTACTTTGGCGGCGACGCCGGTCCCTTCTCCAATTAGACCCAGGAGGATCTGTTCTGTACCTACAAAGTTGTGCCCAAGGCGGCGAGCCTCTTCTTGGGCCAACATGATTACCTTAATGGCCTTCTCTGTAAAGCGTTCAAACATGGCGTGTATCCATCACCTGCTGCGTTGCCGGTACGCTGATTTTAGCATAGGGAAATTTTGCTGCTATCATCCGCAAGATAGCAGCAATACAGACAGAGCGATCCCGAATCAGGGTTGCGATCGCCTAAATTTTTGAATATCTACATCCGAGGGGAGATTTTCGACAAAAATCTACTGCAAAGTCAAGCCACAAAGCCAAGAGTTAAGCTCAAACTCCCTAACTTCAAGAGTTGCCAGATTCAGACAGGCACCAACCCGCTTGGTTCAATCGGGCTTGAACTTGGTGTTGCCAATTCGTTAGCGCTTGATCAAACTCAGGTGATTGTAGCCTACCTCGCCACAAAATCAAGGCATCTTCCCCGGTATCTTCGTAATAACGCCGCCGCCGCCCCGCTTCTCGGAAACCAAACTTCTCATAAAGTAACAATGCAGGTTGGTTAGAAGCGCGGACTTCTAAAGTGGCCCGCTCTAAGCCACGCTGCTGGGCCTTTTGCAGCAACGCATAGAGGAGTGCTTGCCCCAATCCTTGGCCTTGAAAGTCGGGATGCACCGCCAGGATAGTAATGTGAGCTTCATCCACGATCGCCCAAAAGCAGCCCAAACCGACTAGCGGAGCGGTGGGATCAACGGTAGGTATCAGTTCTACTGGCTGTCCCCCCAGTCTGTTGGGTTTAGTTGGCCTAGTTTGTAAAACTAACAATTCACTATTCGGGCTATCTAATTCTCTTTGGTAACCCTCTAAGGTCCACAAGCCCCCAAAGCACAACTGGTCGAGGGCTAAGGTGGCAGGTAGCAATTCTGGAGTTAAAGTTTTGAGATCCAGGAAATTCACAAGAAGTCTGGGTTGAAAGCTCTGGATGCACAGCCCTCAATTGTACACTGAGAGACAGGACGCACTCATGCCTGTCAACTAAGCCAAGGACAACTACTAAGCAATGGTATCGACTTACTCTGTGGAGGTTCAGAACTCTGGCCGTCAGTATTTACCTGCCCCTGGAGATGCTGCGGCTACCCGATCCCCCAACCAATTTCTTCTGCCCCTCACGGCTCAAGTCAACGAGCAAGATCACCTGGAAATTGGGGGTTGTGATGTTACAAACTTGGTGCAGCAATTTGGCTCGCCACTTTACATCGTGGACGAAGAAACGCTGCGGGCAACTTGCCGTCAATACCGCGAGGCTTTTAAGCAATACTACCCTGGTGAGTCTCAGGTTCTTTATGCCTCCAAAGCTTGGAGTTGTCTAGCTATCTGCGCGATCGCGGCCAGCGAAGGATTGGGCATTGATGTGGTTTCTGGCGGTGAGCTGTACACAGCGCTGCAAGCAGGAGTCAGCCCTGACAAAATTTATTTTCATGGCAACAACAAATCCGTGGCAGAACTAGAGTTTGCCGTGGATTCCGGCTGCAACATTGTGGTTGATAACTGGCTAGAGTTGCAAACCCTCGCAGGCATGCCTGCTAGAGAAACACCCATCCGCATTTTGTTGCGCTTGACCCCTGGAATCGAGTGCCACACTCACGAATACATTCGCACTGGACATCTAGACAGCAAGTTCGGCTTTGATCCTAACCAACTGGATGAAGTATTCACCTTTGTCAGCCAGCAACCCACCCTAAATTGTGCTGGTTTGCATGCTCATATTGGCTCCCAAATTTTTGAACTGCAACCTCACCAAGATTTAGCAGGGGTGATGGTGCAATGGCTGAGCAAAGCCGCAGGTTACGGTCTCTCCATTCAAGAACTCAATATTGGGGGTGGTTTAGGCATTCGCTACACCGAATCGGATGATCCCCCCAGCATCAGTGCCTGGGTAAAAGTGATTAGTGAGGCGATCGCGGCGGCTTGCCAAGCGCAAAATATCGCTCTACCCAAATTGCTTTCCGAACCAGGGCGATCGCTCGTTGGCCCAACCTGCGTCACCGCTTACACAATGGGTAGCCAAAAGACTGTGCCCGATATTCGCACCTATGTCACCGTAGATGGTGGCATGTCTGACAACCCCCGCCCCATTACGTACCAATCGGTTTACCGAGCTGTGGTTGCGAACAAAATGTCAGCAGCGATGTCTGAGACAGTGGCGATCGCAGGGAAGCACTGCGAATCAGGCGATATCTTGATCAAGGAAGCCCGCCTTCCCCAAACAGAACCCGGTGACACTCTCGTCGTAATGGGCACAGGAGCCTACAATTACAGCATGGCTTCTAACTACAATCGGTTGCCCCGTCCGGCAGCAGTTTTAGTGAGAGCTGGAGAAGCCAACCTGATCCTGCAGCGGGAAACTTACCAAGATTTAATTCGACAGGATCGCCTACCAGAGCGCCTAGGCGGATTGACGGCCTAACCCCGCAAACCTGATTGGGAGCTAGCTTGTTGGCTAGTTCTTCCACTCTCAGGAGACCACGCAGTGAGTTACACAAGGCTCAACCGAGATATTCTTGACTGGCAACTGGGAGGCTAGAAGACTGCAAGCCTCTCAGTTCTCCACGTTGAGGCACAAGCGTCATTCAGGTTCTGATGGGACAATTGTGGAAGCGATGGCTGGCTGATCCAAGTTGGACTCAGTCTTTGCTGCTTCAAATTATTGATATTGGATTAGTACTCGTCCTGACGTATATGGTGCTCATCATTATTGGCGAGCGCCGGACACTCTGGATGGTACGGGGATTCATTATCCTCATGCTAGCCGCAGCCGTCAGTGCCAACTTGAAGCTCAAGCTCTTGAGTTTCGTTTTAAACAGTTTGGTGATTGGCTCTGCTGTCTCGATGGCATTTATTCTGCAAGCAGAATTTCGCCGTCTCCTCGAACAGTTGGGGCGGGGTGAAATTCTGCAATTATTTCAGCCCTCACGTCGGGCCATTCCCAAACCTGACAACGTGATTGATGAAATTGTGGATGCTGTGAAGGAGCTGTCTCAGAGCCGTATTGGTGCCTTACTGATTCTAGAAACCAGCGGCCCCATCGATGAGCGTGATTTCTCAGTACCAGGGGTGAGGCTGAACGCCGAAGTCTCGAAAGAACTGATCCAAACTCTATTTCAACCCACCACCCTGCTCCACGATGGTGCCGTTTTAATCCGAGCCTCTCGCATCGTCGCAGCGGGTGTCATTTTGCCAATTTCTGAACGCACTGCTTCCCGGCAGTTGGGGACACGCCACCGAGCTGCAATGGGGATCACAGAGCGGATCGAAAATTGTATGTGTATTGTTGTATCTGAAGAAACAGGTTCAATTTCGTTAGCGGAACGGGGAACACTGAATCGGCCTCTGACCAGCAGTAAACTGAAAGAATTATTAGAAGCGAGCTTCTCTCCCTCAGTTGATCGTGAAGCAGTCGCCTCAGATTTACGCAACTTTGGTCGCCAAATCAGGTCTCAAGGATTGGCCATCATTTCACGTTTATTTCGTCTGCCCTCGTCGGCTCCTCGGGAGAAAAAATGACTGCAAAGCCAACCATCTTACAAGATCTGCCCACTGATCTAGAGCGAGAGCGGCTACCTAAGCATGTCGCTGTGATTATGGATGGTAATGGTCGCTGGGCCAAGCGCCAGGGCCTACCGCGCATTATGGGGCACCGCCGAGGAGTTGACGCGCTGAAGGATCTGCTGCGCTGCTGTCGAGATTGGGGGGTGCAAGGTCTCACAGCTTATGCCTTTTCTACCGAGAATTGGGGACGCCCGTTCGAGGAAGTTGACTTCTTAATGACGCTGTTTGAGCGGGTGCTGCGGCAAGAACTCCGCGAAATGATGGAAGAAAACGTGCGGATTACCTTTGTGGGTAATTTGGACGCTCTGCCGCAGTCTTTGCGCACCGAAATTGAGCGCTCTATGACTGAAACCCTGCATAATTCGGGAATTCACTTTACAGTCGCCACTAATTACGGAGGGCGGCAGGAAATTGTGCAAGCTTGTCGGGCGATCGCCACTCAAGTCCAGCAGGGACACTTGCAACCAGAAGATATTGATGAGGCGGTGTTTGAGCGCCACCTTTATACGGCAGGAGTCGGTGATCCTGACTTGCTGATTCGAACCAGCGGCGAGATGAGGTTGAGCAATTTTCTGCTCTGGCAAATGGCGTACTCTGAGCTTTACGTGACAGAGACACTCTGGCCTGACTTCGATCGCGCCGAGTTTCACCAAGCTTTATGTGCCTACCAGCAACGACATCGCCGCTTTGGTAAGGTCTAAATTGCTAGCCTCAATCAACCGGAGTTTTGATCTCCCTAGGGCCCAGAGAAAACAGCATCTTCAATATCTTGCCGACTGAGCAAATATTTGAAGGAGCGCTGAATCTCTTCTCCTTCGGTCAAGTAGCGCACTGTCAGTTGGTCTACGTCTAAACACAACTCCGCTTTCCAAGCAGGTCTTGCTAGACGCCAGCAGTGGAGTTCTGCGGGGTCTTGTTTGCAACCCTGTTCAGTCAGCCAAGTCTCAATATCGGGTAGGGAGTGGTTATAAAGAGGAGTGTCACTAGAGGGAAGAGGCATAAATCTCAAAGATTGCGTAAACCAAAAGTTTGCACTGAGAGTAGCTTAAAAATCAGCCATCACTATACAGGGGGAATCAGCTTAGGTTTAGAGACAAAATCTGCTGCGGATTCTTGATTGGTGTCAGAATCTAAAACCTTAGCAGATGGGGCAACCTGTTGTGATCTAACCACCTCAACTCGCTCAATGGGAGCGGTCTGGGTCTGTAATTTCAAGGGTTGAAAGGCAGCATCTCCTCTGGTTAAACCAATCGCGATCGCCAACACTAAACAAGCCACAAATGTGACGCCCAAAATAAACAAGGCAAAGATTTCTCCAGGGGATAGGGGCCGATCTGTGGGGTCCAAATAGGCAGAGGAGGAATAACGCCGAGATTGGGAGACGGGGCCGTTGAGATCAGCAGGGGCTTGCATCACATGCAAACGCGAATAGCCGATTTTGCGATCGTAAGCGAGACGACGCTCCGGATTACTGACGACAGCGTAGGCTTCATTGAGTTGCTGGAATTTCGCAGTCGCGATCGCGGGAGGCAGGGTCGTGGTATCGGGATGAAGCACCTTACTGAGTTCTCGATAGGCGCGACGGATCTGTTGGGGAGATGCCGAAGGATGTAGCCCTAGCAGAGCATAGTAGTTTGGAGCCGCAGACTTAAGAGGGGGCACTCCTGAATTAGCTTGATGTGGCGTTGCTCCGTCTTGAGTCACGCGAGTTCCTACTTTACCTAGCTTTTGATTATTTTAACCAGGTTCCTCGCTAAAATTCTTAGATCCCGATTGCTGCCGCTCTACCAAGCCACAAATTGCAGCTAATAGCAACCAGCCAAGAACGTTGATGCGGATATCAAACAAAGTCACATCAAATAAGTTGAATAAGCTACAACCTAAAAATGCCACTAGGTAGGTGAATAAGATCAAGCGATCGCTTTCTTGTAAAGGTTCTGAGGCAGGAGTCCAAGACTGCAATAACCGGACGCCACGATAGACTATCCAGCCCACCAGACCTACGAATAGCAATGTGGCGGGTAATCCTGTCTCTGCGATCAACATCAACGGCAAGTTGTGAGGATGCCCCATAAAAACTTGCCACTTGGCTTGATACAGCGGCGTAAAGTTGCGTAAGCCCCAACCCGTGAGAGGACGCTGCTCAGCTAAAGACCAAGCAAATTGCCACTGAGTCGCGCGGAGGGTAGCTACGGGGCGATTGGGATATGACTCATCGGATAACCTCGCCCAAAAAAATGCTGGAACGATCAGCCTGAGTGGAGCTTTCACAATTGCAGGGCCAAACGCCGCTCCAGCGATACCTGCTCCCACCGCTCCAACCGCAATCACCAGCCAGCGCCAACCAAGATATAAAGCGTAGGTTAGGCAAGCCAAGCCCGCTACAACCCAAGCATTGCGAGAGTTTGTCAGGAGAAGTGCGATCGCATTCCCCAGCACTACCACAGTTAAAAACCACCAACGCCACCATGTTTGAGTTGAGGCCCTAGGAGAAGTGGGTAGAGCGTTAAGAGCAAGCTTAGAATCAGAAGATGTTTCTACCGCTATCCCTTCTACACCCTGATGCAACGGGCTGCGGCGACCTGAAAACGCTTCCATCCAGAGGCCCAGCCCCAAAATAAATACAATTACCAGGTAATTAGCCAGGACGTTGGCATAGGTAAAGATCGAAGACATCCGACCTAATGGATTGCCACCTCGTTCTAGGGCTAGATCAACCACAATTCCCAGCAGGCGTAGATGCCCTGCCCAACCCCAAAACTGCTGCCCCAGGCCAATGATGACTACAGGCACCGAGGTCAAAACTAGGAGCCAAGCCAGTTGCCGTAGCTGAGCAGGAGTTTGAATCAGCACACTCAGGGCGGCAAACAAAAAGAATAGCGGCAGAAAGTTAGCTAAGCCCAAAAGTGCAGCGGTGCGATCGTAGGCTAGAAAAGCTGACACCAGAAACCACAGGCTCAGAATTGCCAAGCCTTGATTAAACCGACGCCGCTTAATCCAGGCAGCTCGTTTAACCCAAGTGGCGATCGCCGCCCCCAACAAGCTCAGACCACCCACTAAAGGGCTGAATGGAAACAGGAACAAACCAATTTGAACCCAAACCCAAGGCGTTTGCAGAGACCGTTGGGGATGTGACTGCAACTGAAAAAACCTGTTCAAAATCGCTCCCTACACTGGTTCCCAAGCAGCTTCGAGACAATCTGCACGAGTCAGGCGAATTTGTGCCAAAGCAAACACCGTGGGAATGACTCGGCCATAGTTAGTCGCGATCGCCCGCCAGCCTAAATCCGCAAAAAACAACGCCCACATGGCTGGTCCCACAAAAGCTAAAATACTGCGAGTCACGCCATAGCGAGCTGTACTGAGAGCCATGCCACGTTTTGCGGTTTGTAGTGCCACATAACCCTGAAACTGAGTTGCTGCTACCGCTCCACCCTGAGCGATCGCTTGCTTGGCTACTTGGTAAGTTGCAAAGTGGTAGGCAAACTGTCGCGCGATCAATTGCAGGAGCATCGGACGCACAATCGAGCTCATTGCTAAAGCGCTACCTCCCTTAACCAACAATCCCATTGGATCTTGCTGCACCGCTAGAGGTAACTGCTCCCGAATGTCCGAGCAAGCCAGCGATTGTTGCACCCGCAGAGTTAGAGCCCCTTTTTCTTTAGTTGATAGTTGTTTCCAAGCACGACCTAGCAAATTGAGAAAGATTTCTGCTTCCAGGTCAGTGGTCGAAAATTCTTGGGAGTAATGAATTTTCAAATAGCGGCAGACTTGAATTAAGCACTGACGATAGGTAACGCGATCGGCTTGCCCTTGCAAAACTGTGATGCCATCTGCGGCTAAAAACCGAAAGCGTTGCTCTAAGGCATCTAGCCAAGCTTTTCGCCCTTGGCTTTGCACATCCACTGGGTCGGGGGTGTACAGGTAATCGATTGGGTTAAACTTACGGCGAAACAAAATTTCAGTTAGCTCCCCCAATTCTTCTTCGGTTGCTAACTCTAAGGCTGCTCTTAGCTCGTCCGCCATAAATCCCTCCACAACTGCACGATTAACCCCGCTGTCCCATATTCTACTCTTAGCGATCGGCTGTGCGCTGTGGCTTTGTTCGCTGTTAGCCCGATGCAGTATTGGAGACCCAACATTCGTGTTCGATGTGGCTGTGATTGGAGCTGGCATTGCAGGGATTAGTTGCGCTCAGCAGTTGCGGCAGTTGGGCTATCGTGTTGTTGTAGTAGCTGCCCTAAGAACCCAATTCTCGATTGGATCAGCCTAGAGAATAGCAAAAGCCCAGAACAGCCGCCACCTACTTTTGTGTTCCAAAGCAATGCTAGCTTTGCCCAGAAAAACCTAGAAACTTCTGATTTACCAGCGATAGGGCGTCAACTCTTAGACTACACGGCTCAAATGTTTTGGCCCTGGCTCGACGCCCCCGACTGGTTACAAGTTCACCGTTGGAGTTATGCGCTTCCTGATCAGTTTTGGCCAGCACCTTGTTTGATTGCTCCAACCACTCCACCACTCGTTTGCAGTGGCGATTGGTGTGGGGGGATGCAAATCGAGAGTGCCTTGGACTCTGGGCTGGCAGCAGCAGCCGAAATTAATCGTCAGCTTCGGAATCTACCCCTGCCAGAAACCAGTTTTTGGCATACCATTTCCAGCCGCTCTGTCGATTTCACAGGCTGAAGCAACATTCAGCCATGACCCGGAATGTCTTGCCACCAGCCACTCATGCCTAGGCTGTCAGCAATCTTGACTGCATCGCAATGGGAAACCCTGGGAGACTAGTCTGTAGCTTCAGCGCCGTCTCTTGCGCCCTCTTGATCGGTTTCAGTTTCTTCAGCCCGGTTGTCATTACCGTAGCGTCTCTTGCCAAAACGGCCCTTGTTAGTGCGCTTACGGAATTTGCGAGCGTAAGCTTCGTTACGGAGAGCTTTTTCTTTTTTTAAGTTGCGGCGTTTAGCCATGTTTACCTCGTTGAATCTATCTGCCACGCGAAAAGCGATCGCTTTCCCAAATTTTTAAGAGAAGCGATCTCAAACAAGCGATCTAAAAACCAGAACGCCTAGAAAAATTGGTCAGATGTTTACTCTAACCTAATCTGTGACTCTCGCCCAAGCAGCTCTGCCTTAAATTTAGCTGGATTGCTGCTGGATTGCGGTTAACAGAGCTGTTGGCAAAAAGTACCCAAGCTTTCAAAGCCAAGCACTGTTACAGTTTGGCAATTTTGGCAGCCCATTCTAGTGCATCGGTGGGAGTGGTGATCCATCCCTCAGCCCTCGCCAATTGAATTTCAGCTAGAAGTTGCCCAATTTGAGGGCCAGCAGCTAATTTCAGGCGTGTCATCAGGTCTTGACCGCTGACGAGAGGCACAGGATGCGCCACCGGATCATCAGGGGTTAGAAAACGCTCGATCAGCGCTGACAGCACTGATATCGGCACACCTGCGGCTAAAGCTCGCACCATCAGGGCTGGAAATACCGGACCCACTGATTGAAACAGAAAATACTGCTCTCGACAAGACAAACCTGTCATCGGTCTGACAGCTTGCAACTGAGGCAAAAACTTGAGGATTGTTAATGCAGCTTGAATCTCAGCTCGACTGTATTTCAAGTTCAATAACTCTAACTCAGCCTGCGCTAGGTCTGGAGATAACAAACTAGCCAACTTGGCCACCGTAATCCAGGTGCGATGATCACCTGCGAGTTTGGCTTTAGCAACTCCAGCCTCAGCACTACAGTTGCTGGTAGCAGACTTGTTTCCTGTAGTGCCAGATGAGTTTTTACCGCCTTTACGGCTAGCTTTGGTTGTGTGCCGTAGCGAAGCATAAAGTTCAGCCTTAAAACTTGGACAAGCTGCTACCAAACTGAACACCGACTGATCAATCGCAGCGACTTGAGCCAAACTTTGGGCCGTGGCGTAGGGAAACCAAGCTCGCAGCAGCCCATCTTGCCAAGCGGCAGTCAACCACGGAGTTCCTTGAGCGCTGCCAAACAAATAGTTAAGTTCTGACTGGATACGTTCGGCAGCGACTTGGCTTAAATAAGGAGAAAACTGGCGAATCACAGCCCGCGTCTCCGCATCGAGAGTAAAGCTCAATTGGGCTGCTTGGCGATAAGCCCGCAACAGACGTAAGGGGTCTTCCCGTAAGTTTTCGGAAGCCACCATACGAATTGAGCTTTGTTTCAAGTCCACAAAGCCTTGTAATGGATCGATCAACTCTTCCGTATGTGGGTTGTAAGCGATCGCATTCACTGTGAAGTCCCGCCGCTGTAGGTCGATTTCTAGGCTAGACCCCATTTGCTGAGCAAAATCTGCTGTGGCTTGCTCAAACACTACCCGCGCAATTTGGCGCTCCGAATCTAATAAAACAAAGCCTGCCTTATGGTGGTGAGCGATCGCCTGAGCCGTTTCCACTGCCTTTTCGGGCATGACAAAGTCGAGGTCTAGGTAGTCGGCATGGCGACCGAGCAGCGCGTCACGGACGATACCCCCCACCAAATAAGCAGGCTGTGGCAACCACTGCAAACCAAAAGGCCAAGTTTGGGGCGATAAAACAGATAAAGAAATTGAAGAAGCGTGCATGGAAACAAAAATCAATCGAGCGGCTAGCCAAGAATTGACTCGCCTAAGCTAGAGTAACAGAAAGACATGCGGGGTCTGGTAAACCCACCTTGTCAACCTACGGAGAGGTTCTGATCATGTGCATTTGTGTGAACTGCCACTACGTAGATCGCTGCACTACTTATCATGCAGTCGAAGGGCAGCATCAACAGCCTCACCTGACAAATACACCAGATTTTGAAGCGGTTGAACCAACTATCAATGTAAATATCCGTTCATCAGAGGATGAAATCCAGATGGAATGGGATGTGGTTGGCTGTCAAAGCTTTAAGCAAGAAACAGGCAAGTGGGCTAAATTGCGCCCCGGTGAGTTAGTCCCAACTTAACTTGGCAGCTTAAATTTTGCGCTCAGTTTAATTTTTTGCTAACGCAAAAGCTCATTCAGCTACTAGGAAATCTAGGGGGACGGCGTAGGATAAACTCAATGGACTTGGGTTCCTATGGGTATGCGCTACTGCCTCAATCCGGTTTGTCGAAACCCGCAAAATGCAGAATCCGCTAAGTTCTGCGAAGCTTGCGGCTTTAAGTTGGTGCTGGGCGATCGCTACTGCGCCATCGAACCCATTGGGCAGGGAGGTTTTGGCAGAACTTTTCTGGCTTTAGACGACTACAAGCCTTCCAAGCCGCGCTGTGTAATCAAGCAGTGCTTTCCTCTGCCCCAAAGCATTCGCAACCCCATTAAAGCCGCCCAGCTATTTCGCTTAGAAGCAGTTCGGCTAGAAGAATTAGGCCACCATCCGCAAATTCCAGAGTTGCTGGCGTACTTTCAGCAAGACCAGTTTCAGTATTTGATTCAAGAGTTGATTGATGGAGCCACTCTGGAGCAAGAACTGGCTCAAAACGGTGTGTTTAGTGAAATGCAAATTCGCCAGTTGCTGAGTGATTTGTTACCAGTGCTGCAATTTGTCCACGAACACCATGTCATCCACCGCGACATCAAACCCACCAATATTATTCGTCGTCGCCTTGACCAGCAATTAGTGTTGGTAGATTTTGGGGCGGCAAAGTCAGCTAGCAGCGCTGATCTCTCTCGCACGGGTACAAGCATTGGTAGCCCTGCGTTTGTGGCTCCAGAGCAAGCAATGGGTAAAGCTATCTTTGCTAGCGATCTCTACAGTCTGGGGGTCACTTGTATTTATTTGTTGACTCATACCCATCCGTCAGATTTATTTGACACCGAAGAAGGCATCTGGCTGTGGCAACCCCACCTCAAACACCCCATTAGTGGTAATTTGGGCCAAATTCTCGATCGCTTGCTTCAGAGTGCGACCAAGAAACGCTATCAATCTGCGATTGCCGCCTTGCAGGACTTACAGGCTCCAGCATTATCACTAACACCAGCTCCGATCGTAGCGATCGTAACCCAACAGACAGACTCAATACCACCTAAAATTCCAGCCCAAACCATACCTAGCGCTCCAACATCCCCTGGCTGGCGTTGTGTGCAAACTCTGACTGGACATTCTCGCTGGGTGCGATCGCTAGCCATTAGTCCCGATAGCCGAGTAATGGTGAGTGGCAGCGGAGACCGTACCGTCAAGATTTGGGACTTAACCACTGGACAGTTGCTGCACACTTTATTGGGTCATGAGCACTGGGTGCGATCGGTGGCGATTAGTCCGGATGGTCAATTAGTCGCCAGTGGCAGCAATGACAAAACAGTAAAAATTTGGCAACTCAGCACTGGAACCTTATTAAAAACACTGAGCGGCCACACCGACTGGGTTCGAGCCGTAACCTTTAGCCTCGACAGCCAGTATCTAGCCAGTGGTAGTCAAGATAAAAGCGTCAAGCTGTGGCAGATTACAACAGGTCAACTGCTCCAGACGTTGGTGGGACATGAGCACTGGGTACTAGCGATCGCCCTAGCAACAGGAACAGAGAATTCACCCACTACCAAACCACCTTTACTGATCAGTGGTAGCCGCGACACCACGATCAAGATTTGGCGGCTCGAAACAGGAACAGTGCTCCACACTCTGACAGGGCATGCTGCGGCGATCAACTCTCTGGCGCTTAGCTCTGACGGAAAACTGCTGGTGAGCGGTAGCCAAGACAAGACCCTCAAGATTTGGCAACTCAAAACCGGAGATGTACTGCATACCCTAACTGGTCATGCAGACGCCGTTAATGCTGTCGCTATCAGCCCTGATGGACAGCTACTAGTGAGTGGCAGCCAAGACAAAACCCTCAAAATTTGGCAACTTGAAACCGGAAGCCTACTGGAAACATTGGTGGGGCATGTGGCTTGGATTTGGTCAGTCACGATCAGCGCCGATGGCCAAGCTATTGCCAGTGCTTGTGATGATGGCAGCATCAAGATTTGGCGGCGTGATTAAATGACTATTGGCACTTGTGATTCCTGAACTAACTTTGACTCCTAAGCTTTCCTCCGCTTCTACCGCCCCATACGGCTTAGCACTACATACCAGCACCCCAGAATTGGGTCTAGCTTTAGGCAACTTCACAGGCGATCGCCGCCATCAAGTTTGGAGTTTAGACCGTGGGCTATCTACTCACCTACATCACTATCTCGGTGAGTTCATGCCACCACAAACTTGGTCAGATTTAGCTTTTATTGCAGTAGCACGGGGACCCGGTGGCTTTACAGGTACCCGCATCGGCATGGTCACGGCTCGTACCTTGGCACAGCAGCTCGACCTTCCCCTATTTGCAGTTTCGTCACTTGCTGCCTCCGCTTGGGTTTCTGCCTACCAGCACCCTCAACTTGCCCTTGAGCCACAGGTGATTGCTGTGCAAATGCCAGCCCAGCGGGGGGAAGTGTACGGGGCTATCTATCAAGTAGACCCAGAGACTGGTTTAACGACTCTCTTGGCAGATGACATCCAGTCCCTAGCCGATTGGGAAGCAACTTTAGCTAGCTGGCCCACGACCTATGAGTTAGTCAAAGCAGAGGGGGGGCTTGGTGAATCGGTTTTAGGAGTTTTAGCACTGGCTGAACAGGATTGGAATCAAGGGGTGCGATCGCACTGGTCAGCAGCACTGCCTTTTTATGGTCAACACCCAGTCACTAACCCATAAAAAAGACAGGAAGTGCCTGCTTCCTGCCTTTGTTGTTCACCCAGTATTTGCCCTATCAGTCAGCTCACGAATTGCAACCCAGTAGTATTTCTGGGACGCTTTGCATGACCGATACAGTCACATAGAGAATATACTGAGCTAATTCTAGAAGAGCCGGGAAAATAAAAGTCAAAAATGTGACAAAAATCAAGATAAGGCAGATCTTTACAGAGATCGCCGTAAAGCCCACATGCTTTAGCCGTGGGATATAAGGCGGTGAGCCGGAGGCGAACAAATGAACCATGTGTTCTGATAGAATTCAAGCAAGTTCTTCAACATACTTGGGTTTCGGCGGGTTCTGAACAGAAGTTGTTCGGGTAAAGACTCAAACGTACCGCAGGAATGTAGACTTGGCAGTTTAATTGGAAAACTCGAATCGCTAGGGGTAAAATCCAGGATAAGCCTTCGGCACGCTTCGCTACGCATTGTCTGTCAGTCCTAAAGAGAGAAAACCAATTCTGGTTGTTTGGAGCAATCCAACTAGGCAGGGCGTTGTCTAGAGCGAGAGAGCAAGTCAGACGGGGTTCGCCTCGCATTGTTCGCTAGTATCGCTGAATCCCACGTGCTTTAGCCGTGGGAGTGCGTCAAGTGGATCTTCTGAATTCAGCTCAGGAAAATTACTGCCCCTACCCCCTGACTATCGCTGTAAACTCCGAGGATCGAGGGCATCCCGTAAACCGTCGCCCAGGACGTTAAACGACAGCACCGTCAGAATAATCAGCAGCGCTGGAGGCCAGACCAACCAAGGTTGCAGCACCAAGATAGAAGCATTAGTCGCAGCAGAGAGCATGTTGCCCCAAGAGGGGTCAGGCTGCTGAATTCCTAAGCCAATCAAGCTCAGCACCGACTCCGCCACAATAAAGCTAGGAATGGCGAGCGTGGCTGAAATGATTACGTAGGTCGCGGTTTGCGGCAAAATGTGACGCACAATAATGTAGAAAGGTTGACCGCCCATTGCTGTAGCAGCTTGGACAAATTCCCGTTGTTTGATAGAGAGCACTTGCCCTCGAATCACCCGCGCTAAACCTGCCCAGCTAATGAACGACGTAATCAACACAATCAAGAGAAATCGTTGAGCACTAGTCAGTCCAGGCGGTAACACTGCCGCGAGTGCCACCAACAAATAAATGCTGGGAATCGTCATCAACACTTCTACAAGACGCATCAAGAAGCTGTCAGCCAAGCCCCCAAAGAACCCAGAAATGCCGCCGACTAACATGCCCAGGGGAAAAGAAATTGCGACTCCCACCAGACCAATGCTGAGGCTAATACGTCCGCCATATAGCAACCGACTAAACTGATCGCGCGCTTGCTCATCAGTGCCGAGTAGATTGAATTTGGCTGGCCCGACTGCGCCGAAGAGATGCCGCCTCAACTCCAGCCCCAAGATCTTGTAAGGATGACCTGCGACGAAGGGGCGCAACGGTGATGGCTGGCTACGGTCAATCACTAGCTGGCGATCGCCCGTATTCAAATCCACCGGACCCTGAACCGTGGGATAAACGTGAGGCCCAATAAATTGACCTGTCTGATTGCGCCAGTAAATTTGAGTCGGGGGTAGCAACGCTCCATCCGGTTGTGAAGCATAGGGGTCATAGGGGGCAACAAAATCAGCAGCGAGCACCGCGAGATAGAAAACCAACAGCACTAAAGCCCCAAATCGAGCCAAAGGATTCTTTTTAAGTTTCTGCCACCAATCCATAACACTGCTACCTAATGCGAACTGACGAAAACTCCAGTATTGAGCGATAGAACTTAGCGATCGCGCTGGGTTCCTACGGAACTCACCATAACAGGAGCCGCTTCCCCATCACCAACTCCAGCCACATCTACCACAGAGTCTGAGTTAGCCAATTCTAGCGTTGGAGCAACAAGCGGATCAGGGTTGAGAGGATTGTAGAAAAATGAACCCGTTTGCGGCGGCAGGGTTGGGTCTAGAACCACCTCAGCAATACTTTTCACAACTCCCGTCAAGGGAATCGCCAAAATCACCCCCAATAGGCCCGCCACCTTCGCACCAAGTAGCAACGACGTAAAGATAATCACTGGGCTTAAACCCGTTAAATTGCCCATCAATCGGGGAGCTAGCAAGTTGTCTTTTATCTGTTGCGTCGCGATCGCCACCCCCAAGACTTGCAGCGCCAGCCACCAATCAATAAATGCCACTACTACACTCACCGTGGCAATGCCCAAGGTCGCCCCGATAAACGGGATCACTTCCATCACCCCAATAAACACGGCAAACAACAAGAAAAATGGCACTCGCAGCCACAAAAAGGCCAGGGACAGCACCACAGCCATAAACAACCCTAGCAGGAGTTGCCCCGCAAAAAATTGCCGCAGATTTCGTCGTAACGAATCGGTTAAGCAAGTTCGGATCTGAGGCGAAAACAGGCTGACCAGTCCTCGCCACACCCGCTCTCCATCCAAGAGCATATAAAACGAAATCACCAAGATCAAAACTAGATCCAGCGTCCAGTTGACTGTTCCTAGGACTAAGCCAAACCCTTGAGCTGCGATCGCCTGCGCCCGCTCTCTCACTTCTGCCGACAACTGCTGCTCTAAAATCTGGACGTCAAAGGGTAGATTGTGAGCCTCACTCCAAAACTGGAACTGATCTAACTGATTGCGTCCCGATTCCAGCAAGCTAGGAAAATTAGTTGCCAGTTGCCGCGCTTGCTCAGAGACAGGGGGCGCGATCGTCAGGCCAATCAACGTAACCCCAACCCCTGCCGCCAAGTAGACCAATGCTGCGGCTAAACCTCGTGGTAAGAAAGCTTGCAGCTTAGCCACCGCGTAATTCAGCAAAAAGGCAATTAAACCTGCTGTCACCAAAATACTAATTAGATCGCCAAAATAATTAAGAGCGTTGAGTGTAACCCAACCCGCAGCTAGTACCAGTAACCAGGTGATTAGGAGTTGTTGCACAGGAGAAAAAACTCGATTCATGGGTGTTAGAGCTATCTCGTTTCTACTAGCCGACCGGAACCGGGTCTTCGTGTTCTACCACAAAGACATTAGAGTACAGGTTGGCAATAATCTGCTTACCTTGCTGAGTTAATGACAAATAGTGCAAGGCATCTTTGACATAAGGATGGACTCCATGCCAATAGAATTTGGGATAGTTTTTGCGTAGGTCAGCAGGATTGCGATAGCCCAAGGCTTTGTTAACCCCTGTCTCTTCAAACTCGTAGTAGAGCGCACAAATTTTCTTCAAATAACGGGGGTCGCTGAGTTGCCCAATCAAGTCAGAGGCTCGGATTAAGCCTGGGTAGTTGACTGTATCTTGATGATCTTCCACCGAAGGCACCGGGAAACGAGTCAGCTCAATGTTGTACTTGATCACATCGGCATCGATCAGCTTATGCCCACCAAAGCGCTCATCTATGAATAGTTTGGCGCGATCGACATGATAGGGGGTCAGACCCGCATCCGAAGATCCAGGTGCTAAGGGCACCATTGCTCCATCTTTACCCGTGGCATAATAGCCGTCTTTATCTTGGCGACAGACTCCTTTAACGTAACCAATGTCGTGGCAGACCAGCGAGATAATGAAGTGCAGCCAATCTTCACAAGAAACACCTCCCTCCCGAATATGCCTACCTCGCAAGATTTCCTGACCCACTAAAGTCACGAGGATGGTGTGCTCGACGTTGTGATAGAGGGCATCACTGTTGGCAATATTCTCCAAGGCCATGCTGCCTGCCCAACCAATAATGTCTTCGTAGTCTGGCTTCCACCCGCCATAGGTCCGTCGATAGCCTTCTTTAAGTCTTTGAACAAAATTATCGATCAGGATTTCAGTGGCATTAAACATGCTAGATACTCGCTTTTACTGCCTTGCAGGGTAAGAGGGGTGAAGTGGGGTGGTCAGGACATCACGAATGCTTATTTTTTCTAGAGCAATACACTTAAACCAGTAATGTAACTGTGCCGATTTTTGATGAAATTGTCACCTATAGCAATCCTAAATGGATTGGAAACAGGGGGTGGGGCGAAGCCCCTACGCAAGGGTTTTACCCCTGCACCCCATTCAAGAATCAAAAAGGATTGCTATAGATAGATTAATTAAATAGACCAATCCCAAGCTGGGCATGAGTGAAGATTACAAAATCTTGAGCCAGCTGCTCGATTCATAAATATCTATAATCCGCTGGACATCACCTCTAGCTTTCCCGGTTATGGTGGTGGCATACGAGTCTTAGTACAGACTTTTTCTATTTATTTCCACTCAAGAGTAGGTAATCCCCATGAGGCACGCCCCAGTTCGTTACGCTAGGCAACTGCTTACTGTGGGGATAGCAAGCTTGGTTTGGGCCACCGCGATAGAACCAACTTTCGCTGCACAAGACAGTTCTAAACCCAATCAAAACCAAAGCGTCCCATTGGATTCTAACAATGCTGCTTCTTACTATCAGCAAGGAAACGAACTTTATCACCAAGGAAAGCTAGCTGAAGCGATCGCCGCTTATCGCCAAGCAATCAAACTAAATGCGAAGTATGTGGAAGCTTATGTCGGTTTAGGCAATGCCTTGGATGACAACGGAGATACAGAACAAGCGATCGCTGCTTATCAACAAGCCCTACGCCTACGCCCTAAAGATGCGATCGCCCATTACAACTTGGGTGTCACTCACTACCGTCTCAACAATTATGCTGAAGCCGTAACCGCTTTTGAAAAAACCACCCAACTTGCTCCACAGTTTGTCTCAGGTTTCATCAGTCTGGGCAACGCTTTAGACGATCTCGGAAAATTTCCACCCGCGATTGCAGCGTATCAAAAAGCGATTGAACTAGAACCCAACAATGCCAGTGCTTATCTGAATATGGGCATTGCCTACGCTCGGCAAAAGCAAACTAAAGCGGCGATCGCAGCCTTGCAAAAAGCCAAAACCCTCTACCAAACCGAAGGCAATCTAGAAGCAGTTCAACAAATTGAGCAGATGTTGCAGCAACTCACGACCTCCTAGCCACCACCTCAGATTCCTCCCACCTCTAGCATCCTCTCGCGCGATCGGTCTATAATAAGCGTTCAGCAATTAATTAGCTGAGCCTGTTGCGGGTGTAGTTCAGTGGTAGAACGTCAGCTTCCCAAGCTGAATGTCGTGGGTTCGAGTCCCATCACCCGCTTTTAAGAGAGCTAGAGCAAAAACCATGATGGCTCAACCTTCTTACCGTCAAGTGGTACTTAAGCAACTACGCGATCGCCTAGATACCATTCGTGGGTTTGGTGTGCAGTCTCTTGCTCTCTTTGGTTCGGTTGCTCGTGATGAAGCTAGCGAAATCAGCGATCTCGACTTTCTGGTGGAATTTGAAGGCGCTGCTACGTTCGATCGCTACATGGATCTGAAGTTTTTTCTAGAAGATCTATTTGGCAAACCTGTCGATCTCGTTACTAAGCGATCGCTCAAACCACAAATTAGCCAGACTGTCTTAGAAGAAGCGATTGATGTCACGTAATATTGCCCTTTACTTGGATGACATCCTCAACAGCATCAGCAAGATTGAACGTTACACCGATAACCTCACACGAGAAAGCTTTGCTGCCGATGAGCGGACTTTTGATGCGGTGGCCTATAACCTACAAATGATTGGCGAAGCGGTCAAGAATATTCCAGATGGACTGCGCGATCGCTACCCTCAAATAGAATGGCGCAAAATTGCTGGCTTACGAGATATTCTCGCTCATGCTTATTTTTTGGTTGATGATGAGATTATTTGGGATATTGTCCAAACGAAGCTGGCTAGACTGCACGATTGCATCACGGCACTGAAAGCAGATCTCTGAGCTAATCAATCATCATTGACCAATCTGGATACATCTCCGGCCCCACGCTTCGATTACCATTCTCTGCTGTAACCTAAAATTCCCGATCGTCCCCTGCATTCAACTCCATCTCTGCTGAGCGATCGCCCTTTGCCAAATAGGGCTGAGTGTGGGAAGAGCGATCGCAAATTTTACCGCTGTACGAAATGAGGCAATGAGTTGTGTAGTTCTTATCAGCGACTAACAGCTCTGGCTAATTCCCGAAGTGGGGTTGAGCTATGAGCTGATGTTCTTGTCGTTGAACCAAACACTTCAGCATTGCCATCAAGGACTCACTATGCAAAAAAAGCTTGCAACCATTACGCTCTCCCTAACCTGCGCTCTATTAGGCTTAGGTGCCAACCTTGCCTTAGCCATACCTGCACCTAACCAACAAGGAGACTACCCAGCCCCGGTTCAAAGACAGCGAGGGGCTAGGCATGTCAATTGGCAAGTTGTCGATTCAGACCCCAGGGGACTCAACTGCCGAATGGCTAGACAATTTCAAGGCATCTCAGTAGATGGCTCCGATGCTCCACCAGAATTGTATACACGCAACAAATACAATATCTCGCAGTGGTCTGTGGTATTTGCCTTTAAGCGAGGTCAGCGCTTGCAAGCAGTGACTGGCAATATGGACAATCACATCACGTTGACCGACCAACAAGGCAAACCTTGGATGGCTGTCTACACTAGCAAGGGCCATTGCTTCGTCCGTGCCAACAGCAATTTTGTTAAGCCGCTTCGAGAAGATCCTGTGACCCTCAAGCCGCTTGAGTAACTTTGCAATTTGGCCATAAAGCTCGCATTTACTGCCTGATCTTTTAGCTTTGAGAGCTTGCGTTAAGGGCGATCGCGAGCTAAGAGATCAAACCGCTTCTATCAACGCTAACTGTCCGGCTGTAAAAAACAATAGCTTTGCCATCTGGTCATAGGTAAAATCGACGTAAGGTAATTTGTTGAAGGGATGCCATGAGCACGCTCGCCCAACCCATGACTCTGGAAGCGTTTCTGCAACTACCAGAAACCCAACCCGCCTCAGAGTTTATCGACGGAGCTGTGATTCAAAAGCCAATGCCACAAGGGGAACATAGCCGAATTCAAAGTAAATTCTGCGCAGAGGTCAACCAGGTAACAGAATCACAGAAAATTGCCTACGCCTTCCCAGAGTTGCGCTGTGTGTTTGGTGGTGATGCGATCGTTCCAGATGTTGCTGTGTTTCGTTGGGAGCGTATTCCCCGCACAACATCTGGGCGCATCGCCAACCGTTTTGAGCTGCATCCCGACTGGGCTATTGAAATCCTTTCACCTGAACAAAGCCAAACCAAGGTGCTAGGCAAACTGCTACATTGCTCCCAACACGGAACAGAGTTAGGCTGGCTGATTGATCCAGAAGACGAAAGCATCCTGGTTATCTTGCCGCAACAAAGAGTCCAGATCTTGCAAGGAGAAAGCCAGCTACCAATTCTCAGCGGCATTGGATTGGAGCTGAAGGTGAATCAGATATTTGATTGGCTAACCCTTTAAATATGCTTGAGGTCGTGTTTAAGCATATGCGGAAGGACTTGATGAGCTGCGATCGCAACATTTACGAAACTCGAAATTAGATTCATTCAATTTCGTCTGGGTTTACTCCTCGTTTTCGCAATGAAGCTAGCATTTGCTGCCTGACTTGAGCGGCCCAAGAGTCAAAGCCGATCTTTTCTACATTGCTATCTGCCACTGCCTCGTCGGGAGGAGTTTGCGGTTTCTTAGTTTTGGTTTCCATGGAAATCGGTGCCTGGAGAACTGACAAAGAGCGTGCAGCGAACTACTCACCCTGTCCACATCTTAAAAGGGTTAGCCAAGAAGCTCCACCCGGAAATGCGCTAAGTACATTAGATCCTTGCAGTTCCTGAATCAGAACCTTGAAGCTGTTATTTAGATAACAATTAGGCCGCTTGACTTTTAATCATGCTTGACTTCTGACAATGGCAGTGCAACTTGCGATCGCCAGTATCGCTTCCCAGACGATCACAGTTACAACATCCAAAAAAATTAAAATTTGTCAATTTTCCCCCTCTAGACGCCCGCTTCGCTAGTTTAAAGAGGCGCTTCAGGGTGTAACTACTTTAACAAAAGGGAACTTTATAGTTAAGAAGTGACAGGTAAGAAGCTGCGAGCTTCTCAGGCTTCTTCATTAGAGTTAAGAGAACGAAAAAGTCATTACAGAAACTTGCTTGAAGCACCATGAATCATGGCTTGACTGGCAGCTATAGCTTCAGCCTAGTTGCGCTTTCGTTCGCGATCGCCGTCTTTGCTTCCTACACAGCACTCGACCTGTCTGGACGAGTACGGCCAACCGCAAGACCGACCCACTGGATTTGGTTGTTGGGTGGAGCTGTGGCAATGGGCACTGGCATTTGGTCGATGCACTTTGTGGCTATTCTAGCTTTTCACCTCTCTGTGGTCGTTGGCTACGATCTCCTGAGCACCTTGGTTTCGCTGCTCTATGCCATTATTGCTTCTGGCATTGCTTTGTGGCTCTGGAGCCGTCCTGATTCAAAGCTACCGTTACTACTGTGCGGCGGTGTTTGCATGGGCGCTGCGATCGCTTGGATGCACTACACAGGGATGTCCGCAATGCGACTTCCAGCCAAGATTGAGTATCACTCTGGCTTAGTGGGTGTATCAGTAGCAGTTGCCATCTTTACTTCTCTCACAGCTCTTTGGCTAGCCTTTCGACTACAAAACAAATCCCTCCAAGCACCCTTCTGGCAGAAGTTAGGCAGTGCTTTTGTCATGGGAATCGGCATTAGCAGTATGCACTACACTGGCATGGCCGCGACATGCTTTGTGCCCGAACCCGTATTTGCTAGCGGCAATTCTTCTTCCACAGTTCACGCTTCCTCGGTGGCGATCGCCGTTGTCATTGGCACGCTATTTGTTCTGAGCTTGAGCTTGATTGCGTCTTTGGTTGATCAACAATTTACAATTCAACTGAACCGCCAACAAGCGTTGCTAGAGAGCGAAAAGCGGTTTCGAACTCTAATTCGGGAGATGCAGGTGGGTGTGCTGTTCTTGAATGCTGATGCAGAAATTCTCATCAGTAATCAAGCCGCGATCGCACTTCTGCACTTGGAGCAATTGGAGCAAAGCGATGATTCCCCGTCTGTATTTGGGACTAGCCAGCGTTGGCTGCGCGAAGACGGCACTTGCTTCGCCACGGCAGAACTACCTGTACAGCAGGCGATCGCTCAATGCCAACCGATCCGGAATGTGGTGATGGGCATTGAGCAGACCCAGGATTCCGAGCGCACTTGGATGCTAGTCAATGCCGATCCGCAGTTTACAGAAAATGGAACTCTAGAACGAATTGTCTGTACGTTTAGCGATATTACTCAACAAAAGCAAGCGGAAGAAGACTTTCAGCAAAGCCAAGACCAATTTGCCAAAGCTTTTCACTCCAACCCTGTCGCGAGTTGTATCACGACTGTCGCCGAAGGCCGCTTTGTCGATGCCAACAGCAGTTTTCTCAAGTTGTTTGGTTACACGCGCGAACATTTGATTGGCTGCACTTCGAGGGAGTTACAGATATGGGCCGATCTCAAAGACCGCGATCGCGTGATTCAAATGCTGCAACGCGATCGCTCAGCTCAAATGGTAGACGCCCCCTTTCGCACTAGTTCAGGCGAAATCCGGGAAGGACTCTGTTCGTTTGAAATGATCGAAGTGAGAGAGGAAGCTTGTCTCCTCAGCATCGTTAACGACATCACTGAGCGCAAGCGGGCCGAGGAAGCTTTACAACAGGCCAAAGAAGCAGCAGATCAGGCAAACCGAGCCAAAAGTGAGTTTCTGGCCAACATGAGCCATGAGTTACGCACGCCCCTCAATGCCATTCTTGGCTTCACCCAACTCATGAGTGGCGACACTGATCTGTCAGCTCAAAATCAGGAGCATCTCAGCATCATCAATCGGAGTGGCGAACATCTGTTGCGGTTGATCAATGACATTTTAGAGATGTCGAAAATTGAAGCAGGACGCTCGATGCTCAATGACAACGACTTCGATCTCCATCGTCTGCTGCAAAACCTCCAAGAGATGTTGCAACTTGCCGCCACCGCTAAAAGCTTGAAGCTGATCTACGACTGCGATCCTCAAGTCCCTCAGTACATCAGAGCTGATGAGAGCAAACTGCGTCAGGTCTTGATCAATCTTTTAGGCAATGCCATCAAGTTTACGCAGCAAGGGAGTGTGACCTTGCGAGTCAAGAGAGCAGGGAGACAGGAAGTTAGAATCAGGAGCCAGGATTTAGAAGGCAGAAGTCAAGACACTGAAGCCACGTCCCTCATGAACTCAGGCGGCGGGAATGCTAGCAGCGAGCAACCCCTAGCGCTCTCTTTTGAAATCATCGATACAGGCCCTGGGATAGGGTCTAGCGAACTGAACAATTTGTTCACAGCTTTTGCCCAAACCACTACTGGCCTAAAATCCCAGCAGGGAACGGGTTTAGGCTTGGCTATTAGTCAGAAATTTGTGCAACTCATGGGCGGAGAAATTACCATTAGTAGCACGATCGCTCAGGGTTCTCAGTTCTGCTTTACATTGCCTGTGTATCTAGTACGAGCCGATCAGGTAGCTATCTCTCATCGGACTCCTCATAAAGTCATTGGCATTGCACCCGATCAGCCCACTTACCGCATTCTAATTGCTGAGGATCAGCGCACCAATCGGCTTCTGCTCAGCAGGCTCCTCAGTGCTGTAGGGTTTGAGGTCAGGGAAGCGACTAACGGCCAAGAAGCGATCGCTCTATGGGAAAGCTGGGCTCCACATCTGATCTGGATGGATATGCGGATGCCAGTGATGAGTGGCTATGAAGCCACTCAATGTATCCGGGCTTCGCTGAAAGGAGAAGCAACGATAATCATTGCCTTGACTGCCAGTGCATTTGAGGAACAGCGTCAGTCAATCTTATTGGCTGGATGCGATGACTTTATGGGCAAACCTTTCAATCGAGAAGAGTTATTAGCCAAAATCAGCCAATATCTAGGCGTGCAATACATCTACGCGAACCCTGCGGATAGCCATTCTGTAGTAGCTTTTCCTCGCACTACTCAGGCAGATGGATCTGTCATTCACTTAGCTTCGGGACAACTCAGCCTAAATAGCCTCAAAATGATGCCGCCAGATTGGGTAGAACAATTACATCTTGCGGCTTTGCAAGGAAGCGATCTCCTCGTCCTGAAACTCATTCAGCAAATTCCTGGAGAGCATGCTGCTCTTAGCTGTACTTTAGCTGAGTTGGTTTCAGATTTTCGCTTCGACCAAATCGTTAAACTAGCGCGATCGCTCCACAGCGAAACCAGCCAGGGCTAGAGAACCTATAAGCGTTACGGTAGCCACGGGAAAGTAGATATCCTCGCTGTACAAATTACTCCAGATAACATTCGCCACTAGATCAGGGCGCAGAATTTGCCGGTGCTATTCCAGCACACCAGTTTGGAGTAACGCCACTACTGCCAATTTGCGAAAACCCTATTAGGTTGTATCAAAATTTACGCAGAAATCCGAGTTCCCAAAGGCCCAAGTTTCGATTCATCAAGAACTTAAGATAATTTAGCCGTAGCCTATCAAAACTTGGAAGAAACGAACTCACATATCTAGCGTTTAACTCTAAATTTCCTAGCTTAAAACACTAAATATACATTTTTTACTTCAGAGATTAGTTGTGCTACGAAAAATCTGTTAACCTTATGGGTTAATAATACTAGCTCGCCCTGGTAAAATGGATATAGTATTTAAAGACAGTAAATTTGAGGAGGAGTGTAACAATCAGAATCTCCTAGAAAAACGGCATGGTCAAAATCGCGCTAAACGAATTCGGCGACGGCTTGATGATCTCCGTGCTGCTACTGTGCTTGAGGATATGCGATATCTGCCAGGGCGCTGCCATGAACTGAAATATGATCGTGCAGGGCAATTATCACTGGATTTAGATCATCCCTATCGGCTGATCTTCGAACCAGCAGATGAGCCTATTCCAACTAAGCCAGATGGAGGTCTTGATTGGACGAAGGTAACTGCCGTCACAATTTTGGGCATAGAGGATACCCATGAGTAAAGCAGTACAAAATAGGTACACACCAGATTATGTTTCCCCTCCGGGTGAAACATTGTTAGAGATTTTAGAAGAGCAAGGAATGACTCAAGCTGAACTGTCAGAACGAACAGGTCGGCCTAGGAAAACTATCAACGAGATTATCAAAGGTAAAGCAGCCCTCACTCCTGAAACAGCAATTCAATTAGAGCGAGTTTTAGGCATACCAGCTCAATTTTGGAATAAGCGTGAACAGCAGTATCGAGAAGCTTTAGCAAAGAAGGAGGAGCAGGAACGCCTCAAAAGTAAAGTGGAATGGCTCAGACAAATCCCATTGCAAGAAATGATTACGAGGGGTTGGATTGACTCTAACAAAGACAATATTGCTCAGTTAGAAATTGTCCTAACTTTCTTTGGAGTTGCTTCACCAGAGCAATGGCAGGAATTTTGGAGTACCAGAACAGTTGAGTTTCGTAAATCTGCTGCCTTTGAAAGTGATCCTGGCGCTCTTTCTGCATGGTTACGTAAAGGAGAGCTAGAAGCACAAAAAATCAACTGTGCTTCCTATCAAGCAGACCAATTCAGGCAAGCTCTACATCAAATCAGAAATTTAACTATTGAGCCACCAGAACTTTTTCAACCAATAATGGTTCAGCTATGTTCAGAGGCTGGTGTTGCTTTAGTTTTCGTACCTCAATTACCTAAAACTAGAGCAAGTGGAGCAACTCGATGGCTAACGCCAGATAAAGCACTTATTCAGCTCAGCCTACGTTACAAGTCAGATGACCACTTGTGGTTTTCCTTTTTTCACGAGGCAGGTCATATTCTTTTGCATGGTAAAAAGGAAATTTTCCTTGAACTGAACAACAAGGCAGGAAAGTTAGATAAAGAGGAAGAGGCAAACCGATTTGCCGCAGATTTTTTAGTTCCTCCAGCGGAATTGAAACGATTTGTTGAGTTAGGTCAGCGCAGCAAGCTAGCTATTCAAAAATTTGCAAGCGAAATTGGAATCACTCCCGGAATTGTGGTGGGACGACTTCAGCACGAAGGAATTCTTCCTCAAAACTACTGCAATGACCTAAAGAAATGGTTTGAGTGGGCGTAAAAGACTAGCTACATCTGGCAACAATTCTGTCCCCTTTTCTGAAACAAAAATTCGGAATGGGGGCTTTCTATTTTGGATGATCAAAAACTTCTAGAGACTGGCTACCATAACTCATCTCCTGACTGATGTATCACCCCAACCTCAGCAGTAGGTTGATTGGTAGTTAGTTCAGCAGGGTTTCACCATGTCCGTGCCATTACTTGTCGTTGATGTGCAGCAAGGGTTTATCAACGAATTTACACACCATATTCCGCAGCGTGTCGCTCGCTTGATTAAGCAAGGAGATTATGCGCCCATCCTGTTTACTCGGTTTGTGAATCAAGCTGATGGGCCTTACTCTCAGTTACTAAACTGGCATAATTGCGATCGCGAACCCGAAACCAGCTTGGTTCCAGAGTTGCAACCTTACACCAAACCAGAATGTGTTTACACAAAACCGGGGCTTTGTGGCTTGCCCAATAACCTGATTCAATGCTTGGAGCAGCGCCAGATCCAACGGATCAATGTGGTGGGCATCGACACCGATATGTGCGTGCTGAAGATTGCAATGGATTTGTTCGATCGCGGCATTGAGCCAATTGTCCTTACCGATTGCTGTGCTAGTACCGCCGGATTGCAAGCTCATCTCGCAGGATTGGCGGTGCTGAGTCGTAACATCGGAGCCCAAAGACTTTGTGATGCGGGTCTGAGTGAAGGCATGTTAGCGGCTCCATCTGCTTAGGCTGCGGGATGTTCTGCCACAAAAGTTTCACAGAGCTGGCGGAAGTGGTCGCCACGTTGCTCAAAGTTAGCGTATTGGTCAAAACTGGCACAGGCAGGTGAGAGTAATACGACTTTGGCTTGATATTTTTGAGCTAGCTCTGCGCCTCGCACCACCGCCCGATCCATCGTTTCCACAATTTCAAATTGGGTATAACCCACTTGCTCCAAGCGCTGAGCAAACGTAGGGGCAGCAGTACCAATTAGCAGCACAGCCACCGCCTTCGTTTGGATGACTCGCAACCAACCTTTGTCCTCACCTTCTTTAGCTTCGCCACCTGCGATCAAAATAGCGGGACTCTCCACTGAAGCTAGCCCTACCTCAGCCGCATCATAGTTCGTGGCTTTACTGTCATTGATAAATTCAATACCCCGCCAATCACAAATATGTTCTAAGCGGTGGGAGACACCAGGGAAGTTAGCGATCGCCTGAGTAATGGCCTCTTTGCCAATGCCTGCTAGCCGAGCCGCCGCTACCGCCATCAACAGATTTTGCTGATTATGCGCTCCGGGCATCCGTAGAGTGTGAGCAGGGAGAATCGGTTCTCCTTGGGCAATTACCCAGCCATCCTCAATATAGGTACCTAGAGCTAGATCGCCAATCAAGTCAACCTTCCCGCTCACACTTGTCCAACCCGCATTGGGCCACTGACTAGGCCCAATCTGCCTCAGAAAAGGATCATCCCCGTTAAACACTTGATGCTGAGACTGGCGCAATAGATGAGCCTTGATGTTGTAGTAGTTCTCCAGAGTCTTATGGCGGGCTAGATGGTCAGGGGTGAATGTCGTCCAAACACCGATCCGAGGAGCCACAGCGGGAGAAGACTCAATTTGGTAACTGCTCAACTCAGCGATCGCCCAATCAGGTTGCGGATCAGCGATCGCCACCTCACAGGCTGCATAGCCAATATTGCCAAACGCAGGTGCATTAAACCCAGCCGCCTGAAAAATCGCTGCAATCAGGGCCGTCGTTGTCGTTTTGCCATTGGTGCCCGTGATACAGACCCAAGGCTGTGGCAGATAGCGCCAAGCCAACTCAATTTCACCAATCGTATCAATCCCCAGCGCTCTCGCCCGCACCAATCCAGGCACATCCCAAGGAACTCCAGGGCTGACCACCACCAACTCAGGAGTCACAGCATCTGGATCAAAACTGCTCCCTAACTCAACCGCAATCCCCTCACTGACAAGAGCTTGCCGCTGCTGTTGTAAATCCGAAGAATTGCCGCGATCGCTTACCGTTACCTGCCAACCTTCCCGCTGTAAAAGCTTTGCTGAAGCAATCCCCGATTTTCCCAAACCAATCACATAAGCGTTAGGCATATTGGCAGTAGGTCAGCATTCCTAAAAGAGCAACCCTTATGGTACTGCGGAACGGAACCCCCAGGGAGAGCTACAACATCCCCCTCAATCTTCCGCTTTCCGCTGAGGCAAACCCGCCATTGAAGCAGCCCGATAGCGACGCACTTGATAAAGACCCAAGCCAATCAGCGCCCCCAACAAAACCAACTTCGAGTCCGTCAAAGCGATCGCCCCAGGCACCAGCACCCCACTGCCCACAATTAACAACCACAACCGCCACCGCGATCGCCTTCTACCCTCAAACTCAGAACCACCCATAAACCTACCCATAACTCGCCCTATCCTTCACCTCCAACCCTCAATCCCCTTTTGGAGGAGGTCTGGAGGACGCAACCGTCCTTCAGCGGGGGTTTGGGGGCGAGTGCCCCCAAGGCTCGGTTCTTGGCAGCAAAGTAGAACCCCCTACCCCTTCACAATCGCCCCAAAATCCGCCAACACCCGCGCATGATTCCGCAGCAAACCCAATAGATTCAGCCGATTCCGCTTAATCTCAGGGTCAGGGTCCATCACCAAAACACTCTCCGGGCCATCAAAAAAATTGCTAACCGTCGGCGCAATTTGGCTTAACCCCGCCACCAACTTCTGGTAATCTCGCTCCACCTGAGCCGTTTGAGTTTGCGGTACAAGCTGCACCAACGCTTGATAAAACGCCTGCTCAGAAGGTTGCTTGAACAAACCAGAATTAACTAGAGATGCTGGATCTAACGACTTCGTATCTAGATCTCCCTGAGCTGCCAAACGCGAAGCCCGATTTACTGTCTCGTAAATCTTGGCCAGCGTGCCATCGTTGCGAAGAGATTGCAAGAAGAGGGCGCGATCGCGGACATCCAGCAAATCTTTCAAGGCCCGCTCTGTATATTCGGGGTCATTTTCTCCCAGCACCGCATTCACCAAGTCGTAATCGATGTGGCGGTCTTCTTGCAGCAGCGTCCGAATCCGTTGCAAGAAAAAGTCCTTGAGCTGTTGAAAGAGTTCTGGTGCTGTCACCTTCAAAACCGCTGTATGACTGGCGGCAAAATCAGTGGTAACTTGCTCTAGTAATTGCAGCAAATTCAAAGGTAAGCTAGCCGCCCAAGTAATGTTCACCACCGCATTGGCAGCTCGACGCAGGGCAAAGGGGTCAGAGGAACCACTGGGCATCATTCCCAAGCTAAAAATGCCTACCAGCGTATCCAAGCGATCGGCCAAACCCACCACTTGACCCGCCAGAGATTGCGGCAAGCGATCGCCTGCTCCCTTGGGTAAGTAATGCTCCACAATCGCCGTCGCCACTGCTTCAGGTTCACCGCTGGCTAGGGCATATTTTTCGCCCATCACCCCTTGCAGTTCCGGGAATTCGCCCACCATCTGAGTTACCAAATCTGCCTTACACAGAAGCGCTGCTCGCTGGATTTGGCTGCGATCGCTTTCCTGCACCTGCAACTGCTCGGCAATGCGATCGGCAATCTGACAAATTCGCGTGACTTTATCCCGGACTGAACCCAACGCTTCTTGAAAAGTGACGGTTTCCAGACGTAGCAGATAACTCTCTAAAGGATTGGCGCGGTCGGCATCAAAGAAGAATTTGCCATCAGAGAGCCGCGCCCGAATCACCCGCTGATTCCCCGCCGCGATAATATCAGCTTTGGCAGGGTCACCATTAGAAGCAGTGATGAAATACGGCAGGAGTTTGGACGAACCTTCACTTTGAAACACCGGGAAGTAGCGCTGATGGCTCTCCATTTCGGTGATACTCACTTCCGAGGGTAGCTCCAAAAACTCCGCATCAAACTTCCCGACCACAGCGGAAGGCCATTCCACTAAATTCGTCACTTCTGTCAATAGACTGGGCGAGATTGAGGCCCAACCGCCAACCTTTTGGGCTGCTGCTTGCACCTGTGATTGAATTGTCGCTCGACGCTGTTCTGGATCAGGCTCCACCGAAGCAGCCCGCATCGTGGCTAAATAATCTCCAGGCTGCTGAATCGTTACAGGTTGGGGATGCAACACCCGATGACCACGCGAAACGCGATCGCTCGTCACCGCTTCTGAACCACTTACAATTTGGAGAGGTAATACAGTTTCATCTAGCAAAGTCACCAGCCAGCGAATCGGGCGGGGAAACTTTAGGTCACCATCTCCCCAGCGCATAAATCGCTTACCTTCGAGACTGTTGATCCAGCGCAGCACTAGTTCTGTTAGCAGATCAGCCGTGGGTCGTCCTGGAATCACCTTCTGGACAAAAACAAATTCTCCCTTCTCCGTCGCCCGGATTTCCAGCGCTTCTAGAGACACCCCTTGCTTCTGGGCAAAACCTTCTGCGGCTTTGGTGGGCTTGCCATCCTTAAAAGCTGCCTGAACCGGAGGGCCTTTTACTTCTTCTTCTTGGTCCGGTTGTTGAGTCGGTAAACCTTTAATCAACACAGCTAAGCGCCGGGGTGTGCCATAGACCTCAACCGCTTCAGTCGCTAAGTCTTTAGTTAATAAGTGGCGCTCAGTCAGGCTTTGAGGAATCCGCGATCGCCACTGCTCCAAAGCTGAATCCACAAAACTTGCAGGCAACTCCTCCGTGCCTACTTCTAACAAAAACGTCGCCATAGCGCCCCATTTCAAACGTCAAGCGGCCAAGTACCAGCCAATTTCACCAGTTTACCCTGGGAAGAATCCGGGCGGACGCATCCCAAACGGATTTGAGGAAATCCCTACTTTGGCGCTACAGCGATCGCTGCCCCTTGCCACATCCTCAACTACATAAAGAAATCTTTTTTAAATGCATTTAAACATCGACTTTTCATCTATAACAGTGCGGATTAGCTCTTACCATTGCGGAATCTAAAGATAGAGATCTGGTTTTGATTCCTTCGGAGCGATTTATGAAATAGAACTCTCACAGCATGACTACAGACAGCCCATTTAGTGCAGTTCAACAGCATTACCCACCACCGATATTTCAGTATTGTCGCGTTCTTTACCTCGTGAAAATACGGAGCCTGAAAAAATAGCCTCTAAGATTCCGCAATCCTCACTAGGAAATTTAGTAGTGACTTCTGGCATGTTAATAACAACACCAAACAGCGCGGCAGAATAAAACGTCGGTATCTTCTGACACCTGCTTCCTTACCTCCGCCCTACACCTCAAGAGCACAACCCCATGAAAATGAGTTTCCCCTTCTGGCAATTCCTCAATCAGCCCGTCTTCTCCTCCAGCCATAAAGTAATTTTGAACCCCCAGCGTTTCTGGCATGTGCATAAAGTTGAAGTGCTAGAGCGCTGCTGGTCTAGAGCTTATGAACCAGAAGGCCGTCGTTAGAAGGGTTTGCTCTCAGGAACTGATCATTTTTCCGAGCAGCCATAATTTTTTACTTATGATTAAAATCGCCGCATCTGCCAGATTTTGATTGTCATCATTCATACACTCCCTAAACTAGGGATGCGGTTTATAAATACAGAAATGCGAGTTCTGAGTCTTAGTGATCTCAGGGCTCGCATTTTGCTAGGTCGCGATCGCCAAACTTCACAGCTAAATCTCACAGCTAAATCCACAACTGATAATAATCTCAAGGCTTGTCCGGAATTAGTACCAGCTGAGCGAAGAAATGATTGGATAGAGGGTCGATGCACTGACACCTGTGACTGATTGAATCAACCTTTTGCCAAGATTGATTGTTCCCCTGCAAATATCTTCTGCAAAAAGTTAATCAACAGGACCAACACACGGGGGCTGAGTCCCTTGCTGCATCCTGATCGCTTAGTCAGTTCAGCCCTATCTCTACTTAAGCAAGGAGATTCGAGACATCGTGGTACTAAAACCTGTGTATTGCTCAGACGCTACTGGAAATATCGCAATTGAGATTTCCCAAGAAGAATTGCGAACCATCCTCAGCCAAATAGAGTCCGAACTCTATCACAGTGAAGTCTATCGTCGAGTGTTAGCTGGCCTACAGACCATGCTGGGCGAAACTGCTGGCGGGGCACAGACCCTCGTCAAAGCAGTGAGCAGAGAAGCCATTCGACTTGCATTCCGGCAATTTTTTAAGCAATATCGAGCCATTTCTGCTTCGCTCAAGCAAGACGACGCGATTCCAGATGAAGCCGCAGGCGCAGTAAGTGACTTACCCTCTACAGTTGCCTCTACTGACCCTATTGCCAACCCTATGGAACTTGAAGCCTTAGCAACTTCTACCACCACTGACGAGAACGCCACTCACCAGGACACGATTGTGGTCGTAGAGGACGCTCCTCTAGAAGCAGCCCCAATTGAAAGCATTAAATCGACTCCCGTAGAAGAGCCACCCATCCTTTTAGGAATGATGGGTAAGCCAGCGAAGAAACTTACCAAGGCAGAGTTGGCAGCGCAGAAGTTTGCTCAAGAGAGAGAGGAAAGCCTGCGCCAAGTTGGCCACGATATTCGGACGGCTCGACAGGCGCGATCGCTCTCGCTGCACCAACTCCACAACCTAACATTGGTACCGATTCATCAACTTCAAGCCCTCGAAGCAGGTGATATTGATCGTTTGCCCGAAGATGTCTATGTCCGGGGCTTCATCCGGCGCATTGGCAACGCCTTAGGCTTAGATGGCAATAATCTTGTAGCTGCAATCCCAGCCCCTGATCCCGTCAAGGCAGTTTTACCATCTTGGTATCATCCGGAAGCTGAGTCCGGCGGATTATGCCTGCGTCCAGTGCACTTATATGTGGGTTATGCAGCCCTCATGGCGGGTGCAGTGGGTGGCTTAACCTGGCTGTCGCACCAAAATGCCCCAGAAGCGGCTATTGACACCACTCAGGTCTTTCCAGAACAAGCTTCAGTGACGCCTTCCGCTCGTCAGCAAACGCCTAAGACTACTCCTGGTCTAAAAGCGAGCAAGATTGGGGCTGTGGCTGGACCAGATATTGCCCCACCCGAAGCGTTCTCTAACTGATACTCAGCAGCACTCAGCACAGGGCTATGGAGGGGCGGATCACCATTCGCCCTTTGTCACATCTTCTTCGTCGCATTTTATAGAGGTGAGAGGTAACCTAATTCGCTAAAGGGTAATATCCGGTTCTTCGACCAGCGAACTAAGCGAAGGAGAGCGATCGCTGGGTTGTCCACTCAGCACTAAGTTGTCTCGATGCACCACAGTCTCCGGTGCATCGTAGCCCAAAATGCCAGGAATCGCTTCGGAACGACAGCCCCGAATTTGTTGTAGTTCTGTGCTGTTGTAGTTGACAAGCCCTCTAGCGATTTCACGGCCATTGCGATCGCACAACTGCACCGCGTCTTGACTCTGAAACTCCCCTTCCACCTCCACAATCCCAGCGGCGAGTAGAGATTTGCCTGACTGACGGATCACCTTGACGGCACCATCGTCTAAATAGAGCTTGCCTGCGGGCAATAAACCGTGAGCAATCCAACGCTTGCGAGCACTGGCCGCTTGAGGCTGAGGCTCGAAATGGGTGCCAATCGGTTCTCCCTGCAAAATTTTGAGTAGATTCTGGGGCGATCGCCCTTCTGTAATCACCGTCCGTACTCCTGCGCCTGTGGCAATACGGGCTGCTGTGATCTTGGTGACCATCCCCCCTGTTCCCCAACGAGAGCCGCGATCGCCGACTTGCACCTGTAGCGCTTCTAGTTGTTCGATCGATTGCACCAAACTAATCGGTTGGGCATCTGGATTGCTACGGGGATCAGCTGAGTACAAGCGATCGACATCGGTTAACAAAAACAGCCAATCTGCTTCTACCAAGCTAGCGACTAAAGCAGACAGCGTATCATTGTCGCCAAACTTCAACTCGTCCACGGCGACGGTGTCATTTTCGTTGACTATCGGAATCACGCCCAACCGCAGCAGTTCTTGGAAAGTGCCGTAAGCATTCAGGTAGCGACTGCGCTGCACTAAGTCAGTCCGAGTCAGCAGCACTTGAGCGATAGGCTGTTGTAGAGAGGTGAAAAAGTCATCATAAACCCGCATCAATCGGCCCTGACCTACGGCAGCGACTGCTTGCTTGAGCGCGATCGTGCGGGGTCTCTCGGTCATCCCTAAGCGCGCACAGCCAACTCCAACAGCTCCCGAAGATACCAAAATCACGGAGTGGCCCAGTTGCCGTAATTGGCTTAACGTTTCGACCAAAGCCGCGATCGTAGACAGAGCTAAATACCCAGTATCGGGATTCGTCAAGCTCGAAGTTCCAATTTTGATAACTAGGGTTTGAGGCATGGAAGCAGACGGGATTTCGCAGGCATCACTAGAGAAAGTGTAAAGCGCCAGGTCCTCTATTCATGAGGCTGGCGCTCTACATAATTATTCACAGGGATTTATGGATTAGGGTCTTTATCTTCGCTGACCCCAATTGAACTTTATATAGAATGCCAGAACTTTTTAGCAGAGCTCGGATCTCATAATATTTTCTTTATATTTTTGATTTATTAGATTTATCACGCTCTACAAAGATTTGTGGACAGCTATTGTTTCGACGCTAGAGAAGCACCGAGCGCTTGCGAAAGCCAAACTTCAAACGTACGCACAGGATGACGACGGACAACTTGAGTAGGGTCCACCATCGGTTCTACCAAAATGGTAAACATCCCAAATCGATTCCCTGCTAGAACATCGGTGAACAAGCGATCGCCCACCATTGCCACCTGTTCTACAGGCAGATCCATCGCGGTCACAGCTTGCCTCAACTTGCGACGAGAGGGTTTGCCCGCTCCAAACAGGTAGGGCAATTTCAGCGATTGAGCAATGCCACGAATGCGACTCTCACTCAGGTTATTGCTTACCAGCCAAAGCGTGGTGACTTCTTGGATATCTTCTACCCAACTCAGCAATTCTGTCGAAGCTTGCGTCATTCTGAACGGCACGAGAGTCTCATCCACATCCAGAATCAAACCTTTCAGGCTGTACTGCTGCACAATTTGCGGTGTCAGCGTCAAAATCGAGCCTTCCAAAACCAAATCAGGCTGTAACAGGGAACCCCAGGACATAAATCAAAACAGGATAGCGCTAACTAAAATACAGATATTAAAAGTGAAAGAGTAGGCTGACAGATCTTAATCAGCGCTTGACTCGCTCTAACCCAACTGACGGCGTGTGAGAAGGCTACTCACGGCTCTAGGGTGTTTTCGAGGGGTTTTCTGCCTCGGCATTACGTGCAGCAGCCCGCCCATCCTGAATTTGAGCTTGGGCAGCCTCATGCTCTGCTAACGTACGGCTGAACACATGCGTGCCATCATAGCGAGCCACGAAGTAGAGATACTCCGTTTTTTCAGGCTTCAGAGTTGCCTCTAGACTTGCTAGGCCAGGACTGCCGATGGGTGTGGGTGGTAGTCCTGCATTGAGGTAAGTGTTGTAGGGCGACGCTGTATTGACTTGAGCTAGCGTCAGGGGCTGGTCAGGTGTTTGTTGAATTCCCAAGCCGTATTCCACCGTTGGATCAGCGCCTAGGGGAATGCCTTGTTGCAGACGCTGAGTAAATACCCCAGAAATCCGGGGCCGTTCGGCAGGAATCACTGCTTCTCGTTCCACAATGCTGGCTAAAGTTACCCACTCCAGCAAACTCAGTTTGGTTTGTTGCTGAGTTCCTTGGTAAAGGGGTAAGGCAGCTTGCTCAAAACGGTTGAGCATCTGTTCCAACACAGCTTGAGGCGTAATTTGGTCGTCCGACAACTGATAGGTGTCAGGGTACAAAAAGCCTTCCAAGTGGGGCAACCCTACTGGCAACCAAGGATATTGATTTTGGGGAATTTGGCTAGCAGCGGTGAGAAATTCTTGAGCTTTGAAAAAACCCTGCGATTCAAAGTAAGCAGCCATTTGTTGGAGCGACCAGCCTTCAGGAATGGTAAAGCTAGCTTGTACTACCTCCCCAGCCCAAATTTTGTCGGCGATCGCGGGCAAAGGCTGTGCAGGCGACAGCTCATAGGTTCCTGCTTGAAAGCCACCCTGACGATTTTGGAAAGATAACCAGCGCGTCCATAAATCCCAAGCAGTGGCCGAACGAATTAATCCTGCCCCCTCTAAGTCGCGGCCAATTTGTTGCGCTGGCGTGCCAGGTGGAATTTGAATTCGAACCGCTTTATTACCTTCTACAGCTGTGGTCGAAGTTGGGGTTGAGGCCGTCACCTTCAAGGGCGGGGCGCTGGCCCAACTCCACCAGGCCCACCCCTGCCAGGCAGACAAACCTAGAACTGCAGGCAGGAGTAATAAGTAAAATGACCACTTGGAAATACGTTGGACTGCTTTCATGGTTTGGTTGAGTGAATCACGTTTCCCGGTAGGTGCGTGCAAGGCTCAACTCAGCCTTATTCCATCTCATCAAAGAGTTGATCTTCGATCATGGGCAACATCGGTTCAATCTTGCTTAATTCTTCTGGAGAGAGTAATTTGGGCTGCCCTTCGGCATCCATCTTAGCCAGAATAAAAAATGGGTCAAGCGGTGCATAAATGGCATACTCTTGCTCTTCATCATAGAAGCTAGCAAGCAGCTGCAACTCTTCGTGCTCACCCGAATCCCCTTCGTCAGCCACCTCTACATCTTCCTCATTGAGTTCGGGCAAATCTCCCTCAACCGTAAGAGTGACGGCAGTCCGCTTGAGTTCCAAGTTCTGCTCTTGCAAAACCGCACGGGCGATGGGAAAAATTCGCTCGATTTCTGCCTCGTCTTCGACTGGAATGGCTTCTTCCTCATCTCCTTCTTCTTGCCAAGCAAAAATTTCGACGGGAGAGTCAATGGGGAGAAGAAATACGTACTCTTGTTCCTCAATATCGATCGAATGCTCGATATAGCAGTTTAGCGATCGCCCGGTGTCATCTGTGAGAACGACAGTAGGAGCATCAAAATCTTCTTCGGGCATGCCTGCGCCTTCTCGATCCATATTTGACTCAGTCATCGGATTTCTCCTGCAATTATTCGCGCTTTCCTCTGAAAAGTATCGCCTACGCAGACACTTTGCAGCATGGTTGACCGCCATTGAGCCGCCAGCATTTTAAGTCCAACCCTATGAATGAGGTTGAAAAACCAAGTACTGCAACGTAGAAGTGGCGAAGCCAGCATACTACATCAGTGCAGAGTTTGGGGTTGTCATGGCAGAATCCAGGAATTTTTGGGAGCGGCGCTGATCTAACCATTGTTGCAGAATTATGGCCGCAGCTTTGCGATCGATTAATGCTTTATTCCGCGATGGGGAAATATTTTCAGCCTGCAACAACTGCTCCGCTTGGAATGACGTGAGTCGTTCATCCATATATTCCACTGGCAGTTGCAGAGCAGCCGTGAGCCGTTTGGCAAACTTTTGCACCTGCTTGGCTTGAAAACCCAAGCTTCCATCCATCGAATAGGGCAAACCTACAACTAAAACTTCTACCTGACGCTGCTGGATTAAGTCTCTCAGCTGGTCTAATACCTGAGCAAAGGATTTGTACTCAATCGTCGTTAGCCCAGTTGCAATCAGCCCCGTGCCATCACAACCCGCCACGCCAATGCGTTTTCTACCGACATCTAAACCTAGAGCTGAAATCCTCGCCATGCTTGGTTAATTCCTAGGGCAGCCTTAGCGATTTGGCTGGAGTGAACTGCATCAACTCAGCCAGCTTAGCACCAGGAATCATTTTGATGTCCCTGAGGAAAATGAATTTCTGGCACCGGGTTGAGCTTTAGCTCTTTTTTGCTAGTGAAGATGCGGCGTTTGCCCCAAAAGTTTCGACCGATCGAAAAGCCTAACTTGCGGGCAGGTGCTTCTGGAACAGGTGGAGATGGAGGTGTTACGGCAGATAGCTCTGGTGTAGAAAGCGATCGCGCTGCGGTTTCAGCGTCAGGAGTCTCGCTGTAAGCTAAAGGAGCTTCGGCTGGATCAGCAGTTTTGTCGCTTTGCCACAGGTTGGGGAGAGACATCCGACCAGGCACAGGCTTACGCGCAGGTTGAAAGCCTTGCAAAACATCGGATAGCTGCAACCCTTCTAGTGAGACTGGTTTAGCTTCTCGCAATTTGTGCCAGACAGAACGCGACATCATCAGCGTATGCTCGGTGCGAGTTGCGCCAATCCGCTCTAAATATTCTTCGCGTTCGGGTTGGTAGTCAGCCGAAGACAAGAGCAACGCTTGCGCCGGAAAATCTTGGGCAATCCGGGCCATCTGAGATAATAGCTCTGGATACAGCCAGGTGTAGGCGGGATGAACAGTTAACTGCCCCTGGTGGTTTTGGGAACTATCGCGACACAGTTGAATTTGGAAATAACCAATCGCAGCTTTGCGCTGGGGTTCAAATACGTAACCGCTGACCACTTCAGTCTGATTAACCCATTGCTTGACGCCTTCTAGCAGCGCCCCAAACAAGCTGGTTTTGAAGTCGTGTAGGTGGCGATCGAACACCTGTCGTACCAAAGGTGGCATTGCTGCTGTATCAAGTTGGTACAGCAACTGCGCATCAGCATTACTCACAGGTAGCAAGTTAGGTAGATCCGGTTCGCGCTCAGCTAGCTCTTGCAGTAACTCTGGCGCGATCGCCCAGTGAGTCAGTTGAGCCAACGGCTGAAACCCATTTTGGCGATAGAGGGCTAAAGCCGTTTTGTTATTGACGTTGACTTCTAGCAGCCAAGTTCGCGCTTCCCAAATCGCCTCAAAGCAAGACCGCAGCAGTTGGGAGCCTGTCCCTTGAGTCTGAGATTCCGTCTCCACCACTCCCACTCGCTCTACCCGCCAAGTGCTACGAGTGCGATTAAACGGCGACACTTGAATGGCACCTCGCACTTGATGATCTTGCTCCGCCACATAGGTAAAGAAACGATATTGAAACGGATTGGGAAACAAGCTGAGAAATTTGAACAGCCCATACCAACGCCGCACTTGCTGCAAACGTCGCTGCACGGCATCCAAGTTGCTGTGATTGTCTGCGATCGCAGCCTCCACAAACAACGGCTCAACAATATCCAGGTCTTGGTGCTGGACTGGACGAATCACAGAGTTGGAGTTTTGGGAGACTGAAGTCATGACAGGTAAGGCTACAGTTAAGCCTAGGGTAACAGCTAAGGCCCGAAGTCTTCATCTACCCCTGTAGAGCTTTTTCATCAACCCAAACTCACGGCTCTAAGTCGCCGAGACAACCAGACTGAACGAATAGAAGCAGTCAAAGAGCCATCAATTGACTCAGCTAACTGCTGGCTTGACGCTTCCGTTGGCATCAGTGGGTCGAATCAAAACGATGGGCGTTTGTTCGTCAGAATTTCCGGCGGGATTACTGATTAATGCCTGCTCCAAAAAGGTTTGAGTTAGGCCAGGGGATGCTGCCAATATCTTAACTGCTTTTAAATCGTTCACGTCTACGATCGCAGCCAGTAACCCTGTTTCCCGGTAGATCTCGTCAACCACTTGCTGCGGGTTTTCTGGCCCCATGACAATAAATTGGTCGTAAGGAGGCAGAGTGCCCGTTACATCGTCGATCAGGCGAGCTTGCTCCCCAGCCAGTTGGTAAAACATCCCCGGTTTACCAAAGATTTTGGCGATCGCGCCCACCACAAACGCAAAGACCACTCGCCCAGGCCCCACAATATCCACCAAGGCTTGCAACCCACAAGCAGTCGCCAAGCTAGAAGTGGGCAAGAAGAAGTAACACAATCGCTTAGCAACCCAACCAGGCTTAACTTGTGTGGGGTGTCGAAATCGCCCTTGCATAATTGCCACTGGGCTTTCTCCGAGGGTAACCACATCTCCGGGTTGCGAGTAAGGCGCGACGTAGCGCTTGATCACCTCAACCGGATCATCTAAGTGGGTCAGAAGATGCGTACGGATGGGTAACACATCGGCATTGGTGGCAGGTCGCCAGCGCGAGGGAGCGGTTTCAGGGGTCGGGAATTGCAGAGGCACAATCACATGCCGCACTTTAGGAATGCGTCCCTCTGGACCATAGGTGACGTAGCGAATTTGAATCCAGGCAACTTGAAGGGGTGTTAGGTCTTCACCTTGCATCTCCACAACAACTTGCAGACGGGTAGACTTGCCAATTTTAACGATGTAGCCAAACCAGTAGTCATCAGGCCTAGCGGGGACATCCGCATGATTGGGCACCACCCTTGTGGTGTAGGTCACGCCCTCTAGGCTCGCCTTGGACAGCAATTTCACCTGAGCCTGAACTTCTGGCACCATAATTTCTAAGCTGCGAGTACGATTGCACAGCTCCAACTCACCAACCAGAACATACCGTTGAGGTTCGTACACCTCTAGTTGCCAGTTGCCTGAGGTCAGATCTAGGTCATTTCCAGGACGACGACGGTATTGACTCTCTAGCGCTAAGCCTCCCAGGCCAACGAGTAGCGCTGCTGCTCCTAAACCAATTCCGATACTCCCCACAGTCGCCCAACCCTCGATCAATTAACTAAATCAATTAACTAAAACTAACTAGTGCAAATTGGTTGCAATCAAACCACTTTAAGGCAGCCTGAGATCTAACCAAGGCCACGAACTCAAGCAATGCGTCTTTAAGTCTATAGAACAAATGAGTTCTTGACAGTGGGAAAAATCGCAATCTTTGGCAAGTTTCCCCCTAGACTGAAGCCTTTAGCGGATAGCCTCATTATTCAAGCCAGTATCAGATGTTCCGAAACGAACAGCTTTTTTCTCGCCTTAGGTTTACAAAACTTATTATGATGAGTGAATCAAGTTTGAGCGGCTGGAGATTGCTATAACTAGCAGAGCTTGGAGTTGATCCAAATTTGTCCGTATAGCTTCTGTGCTGGCTCGAACCTGGCGAACTGAGTCGATAGATTTTTCTTAAACGTTTGTAAACTTTTAGGATGCACTCACAGAGTGCTTTGGTTTCTGAGGAGTCTGTATGAAGCAACTTGTGACTGCTGAGCGCTCCAGTTTAATTGCCCATGTCGTAGCCATGGCCTTTGGACTAGCTGGATTGCTCTTGGTTTTACCCCACCCAGAGTTTGTTCTGATGTTACCTCCGGCAGGGCAAACCCTGTTTCAGTGGAGTATGGCTGGGGGCGGCGTAGTTTACATTCTGCTAGGAGCGATCGCCGTTGCCATCTACACCTATCGGACCTTGGGCTGGCAGCGTTGGCTGGCGTTTATGGTGCCTTCTGTCTGCATTTCTCTTTCTAGTGAGCTTTTGGGCACTAGCACTGGTTTCCCCTTTGGTGACTACGGTTATCTGAGCGGTTTAGGTTACAAGATTGCGGGCTTGGTGCCGTTCACGATTCCTTTGTCTTGGTTTTACCTCGGTTGCGCTTCTTATTTATTGGCCCGCGTGGGTTTGGAAGCCAGCCAACAGACCAAGTTACCCAGATGGGTACGGAGTGGGTTAGCGATCGCCCTAGGTGCCTTGCTGCTTACCTCTTGGGACTTTGTGCTAGACCCTGCCATGAGCCAAACGGCAGTTCCTTTCTGGGAATGGAAGCAACCGGGCGCGTTCTTTGGCATGCCTTACCAAAACTTTGCGGGTTGGTGGGGAACTGGAGCGGTCTTCATGAGTGTGGCAGCTCTACTGTGGGGTAAAGCTCCCATCGCCTTGAATCGGCAACAGTTACAGCTACCTTTGGCTATTTACCTCAGCAATTTCGCCTTCGCGATGATTATGAGCTTGGCCGCAGGCATCTGGATTCCAGTGCTATTAGGCTTGGCGCTTGGCGTAGCTCCAGCATTGATTCTATGGCGCATGGCCCCCGCTACTAGCATTGCCCAGCTTGGGGATACGACAGAGGCAGTGCTACCTTTTGTCGGCGAAGTCAGCGAACCAGCGATTAGTCTGGCAAGTGACTTGTCTGTTGCGCCTATGGAACTCGGCTCGAAGTGAATCTCAGTTTCGTTTTGTATGGATTCGCTTTGACTCCGGTAGCGTTCAGTGGACAAGGAGATGGTTCTGTTACCGGAGCGATCGCCCTTGTCCTGCTACTGCTACAAGTTCCTGCTGTCGCGATTTTGCTGTCCCGTTTGCTGCGCGGTCCCAATCGTCACCCTCCCTTACAGCCTCAGAAACCTAGTCCAGAACTGCTGGGAAAGGTCAGCATTGTCGTTCCTACGCTCAACGAAGCAGAACGAATTGGGCCTTGTCTCGCCAGTTTGAGCCAGCAAAGCTATGAAGTGCGAGAAGTTTTGGTGGTGGACAGCCGTTCTCAAGATGGCACTCCAGATCTGGTTAAACGAGCGGGTCAAGCAGATCCGCGCTTCCGGTTGCTGACGGATGATCCGTTACCTCCGGGTTGGGTAGGGCGGCCTTGGGCTTTACATACGGGCTTCGTCCAAAGCTCGGAACAAAGCGATTGGGTAGTAGGGATAGATGCTGATACTCACCTAAACCCTGGCTTAGTTAGCAGTTTGGTGAAGACCGCGATCGCGGAAGGCTACGACATTCTTTCCTTGGCACCCCAATTCATCTTGAAGTATCCGGGAGAGCTGTGGCTGCAACCCGCTCTATTGATGACGTTGGTGTATCGCTTTGGTCCTGCCGGAGAAACTAACAATTCAGCCGAGCGAGTCATGGCGAATGGGCAATGCTTCCTGAGCCGTCGATCGGTTTTGGCAGCGCTAGGCGGTTACAGTAGTGCTCGCAACTCCTTCTGTGATGATGTCACGCTGGCTCGTTATGCGGCTGCCCAAGGCGCCAAGGTGGGATTCTTTGATGGCTCCAAGTTGCTGAAGGTACGAATGTACGAAGGAGCAGCGGAGACTTGGCGCGAATGGGGGCGATCGCTCGACCTCAAGGATGCAGCAGCCCGTGGTCAGATTTGGGGTGACCTATGGCTACTCGCCGCTGTGCAGGGATTACCAGTGCCCTTAACGCTGATTTTGCTGAGCTGGGTCAGTCTGGGAATTGGTTCTTTACCTGTGGTTGCGGCTTTAGGCTTAAACCTGGGCTTGCTAGTCATGCGGGTTGGATTGCTCTGGGCGATCGCACCTTCTTACGATTTCACCCAGGCTAAAGCAGCTTGGCTATTCTGGCTCTCTCCCTTAGCCGACCCCTTGGCAGTGCTCCGCATTTGGTTGTCGTCTACCCAAACCTCAATTCAGTGGCGCGGGCGGACTTACAGTCAAACGTAGCCGACTTCCTTGAGTTCCTCTAGCTTTACTGCCATGCTCCAAAGCCTAAAGCCTCGCTCAACTGCCTGTGTTTTATTTGGGAGTGCTCGGTAGCCTTGTAGCGGGGCTAGCACCAGGGGTTGGAGCCTTTCCGATTTTGTTTCTCAACGAAGTTACCACTACTTCACCCCGTTAGATTTGTGGGGCTGTGGGGAGCGCTAGCTTAGCGGGGCATTGCAGTAGCAGGCCGTACTCTAACCCTTCCACCACAGCCTGGTAAGACGCTTGCAGAATATTGGTCGAGACGCCGACCGTCGTCCAGCGTTGATAGCCGTTGCTCGATTCAATCAGCACGCGAGTTTTGGCAGACGTGCCCGACCCGCCATCCAAAATCCGCACCTTGTAATCGGTGAGGTAAAAACTCTCAATTTCTGGGTAAAAGTTCACCAAGGCTTTACGCAGAGCGGTATCGAGAGCTGACACTGGACCATTTCCCTCTGCTGCTTCTAGGATATCTTGGCCATCTACTGCTAATTTCACCGTCGCCAGAGACAAACTTTGAGCGGGATCGGTGTCAGGCATCATGTGGTAGTGAACTTGCCAACTCTTTAGTTGAAATGGCTGCTGTCGTTGGCCTAGCGCTTCCCGCATCAATAGCTCAAAGCTGGCTTCGGCGGCTTCAAATTGATAGCCTTCATGCTCCAAATTTTTCAGGTGTTGCAGAATTTGGCGATAGGTGGGGTCTTGAGGGTCAAGTTCAATGCTGAGGCTCCGGGCCTTCGCCAAAATATTGCTCAGCCCTGCTTGGTCAGAGATGACAATCCGGCGGTTGTTGCCGACTAACTCTGGCTGGATATGCTCGTAAGTGATGGGATTGCGCTCTACGGCGCTGACATGCAAGCCCCCTTTATGGGCAAAGGCAGACAGTCCTACATAAGGAGCATGGTCATCGGGAGCCAAGTTCACCACTTCACTGACAAACCGACTCATCTGAGCCAAAGTTGCCAGTTTTTCCGGTGCTAGGCAGGAGTAGCCCAGTTTCAGTTGCAGGTTAGGAATCAGAGAGCAAAGGTTGGCATTACCGCAGCGTTCGCCATAGCCGTTGATCGTACCCTGTACCATCTGTGCCCCTTCCATCACTGCTGCGATCGCATTGGCTACGGCCATCTCTGTATCGTTGTGGGTATGAATGCCCAAAGGGGGTAAGGGAGCATTAACACCTTGGCCACTAGCGACCTGCCGTTCCCTTAAGCGCTGTTTGACCTCTCGCAAAGTTTGACTAATTTCGTGGGGCAAGCTTCCACCGTTGGTGTCACACAAAACCAACCACTCAGCCCCCGCCGCGATCGCTGTTTCTAGAGTTTCTAGGGCATAGTCGGGGTTGTGCTTATAGCCATCAAACCAGTGCTCCGCATCGTAGATCACTCGTCGCTCTTGGCTGCGGAGGTAGGCGATCGTGTCCTGGATCATCGCTAGATTTTCTTCTAGCGTCGTTTTTAGCCCTTCAGTCACATGCAGATCCCAGGATTTGCCCACAATCGTCACCCAGTGAGTGCCTGCGGCTAGCAAGGGTTGCAGCATCGGGTCAGTGGCCGCAGTTTTTCCGGGACGACGGGTAAAACAAAACGCCACCACTTCCGCTTGAGCCAGTGGTGTTTCTTTGATTTGCCAGAAGAACTGCACATCCTTGGGATTCGCTCCGGGCCATCCTCCCTCAATAAACGGCACTCCTAGTTGGTCGAGTTGGCGGGCAATGCGGAGTTTATCTTCTAAGGATAGAGATAGCCCTTCGCGTTGAGCCCCATCTCGCAAGGTAGTGTCGTAGATCCAAAGCTGGGGAGAAGATGGTGAGGTCATGGAAGAAGCCAAAGCTGAGGAAGGATGGAATTAAAATGTTTCAAAAAGCGTAGAGAAATTTAAACTTTAAAGCTGTAAGGTGATCGTTGGTTCACGTAGCTCAAAATTATGCCGCAGATTACAGCTCAAGGGAAAACATTTATCTGCGATCGCGGAGCCAATCTCCGTCAGGTTTTGCTTCAAAATAACGTTGCTTTGCATAATGGCAACGCCAGCTTCATCAACTGTCATGGTTTAGGTAGCTGCGGTACTTGTGCCGTTGAGGTTGAGGGCGAGGTTGCGGAACCCAACTGGCGCGATCGCACTCGGCGGTCTTTGCCACCCCATGACACTAGCCAAAATCGCCGACTGGCCTGTCAAACCAAAGTGCTAGGGGATATTCGAGTCACCAAGTTTGATGGATTTTGGGGCCAAGGCACTCAACCGCTGTGGACTCCAGAAGGATAGACTGAAGAAAGGTTTGGGGAAGGAAAACACCAATGAATGACTTACTAAAAGCGGTAATTGGACTGATAGTTTTTGCTATCTTGCTGGGAGCATTCATTGCCTTGCGCTCTCGCAACTCGGCTCAACAGATTGGAGGGCCAGCCGATCCTTCTTCCAGTGCTGCTCCTGCGGGTCAAGTGCGGAGTGTGGGCCAAACTACTCAAGGTTCAACGAATCAACCCACCCGATCAGTCCCTGCCAGCCAAACAGGTACTTCTAATACAGGTGCTTCTGGTACCGCTGCTTCTGGTACAGGTACTTCTGGCACCACAACCACCACAACGACCACCCAACCCAGTGGTACATCCGCTACAGGCACCACCGGATCGAGTGCTGGTGGCGGCACTACTACAACCGCTCCTAGGGCTGTAGGTGCAGGTAGTAAGCCAGTTCCAGCGCTTTGGTAATCCTAACTTGGTTAATTGTGACTCAATTTCAGCTTGTTGCATGAATACAACCAGTGACGTTCTTATCATTGGCGGCGGCATCGTTGGCCTTGCGATCGCGATTGAGCTGAAATTGCGGGGAGCAACGGTGACAATTCTCAGCCGTGACTTTAAGCAAGCCGCCGCTCACGCCGCTGCGGGGATGTTAGCACCTCAAGCCGAAGGCATTCCTCCAGGGGCAATGCTGGAGTTGTGCTTGCGATCGCGCCAACTTTACCCAGAGTGGATTCGCAAGCTGGAGGAACTGACGGGTGCCAAGACAGGCTATTGGCCTTGTGGCATTTTGGCTCCCGTCTACGCAACAGATGCCAGAGCAGCTCTAAGAGAGGCCGCTGCGATCGCCCAAGCCTCCGGAACCGAAGCGCAATGGCTAGATCAAGCTGTAATTCACCAATACCAGGCAGGTTTAGGCTCAGAGGTAGTGGGCGGTTGGTGGTTTCCAGAAGATGCCCAAGTCGATAACCGCGCCCTCACCCAAACTTTGTGGATTGCCGCCCAAACCCTCGGCGTGAATATTCAGGATGGCGTCAGCGTCCAAGCCATTCAGCAGCAACAGCGCCAAGTCGTCAGCGTCCAAACTTCTGTAGGAGATTGGCAAGCCAAACATTACGTCTTAGCCACAGGGGCTTGGTCGAATGAACTACTGCCGATTCCAGTGCAGCCTCGCAAAGGCCAAATGTTAGCGGTAAAGTCACCTGACTCACCTCAGGGCTTAGCATTACGACGAGTTCTGTTTGGCTCCGATCTTTACATCGTGCCGCGCCAAGATGGTCGCATTATTATTGGAGCTACCAGTGAAGAGGTTGGTTTTACTCCCAACAATACCCCCGCAGGCATTCAGCAGCTACTTGCACAAGCCATCCGACTGTATCCAGCCTTACAAGAGTTCGCCTTACAAGAGTTGTGGTGGGGTTTTCGGCCCGCAACGCCTGATGAGCTGCCAATTTTAGGAACCAGTGGTTGCGCTAACCTGCTACTTGCCACAGGGCAATACCGGAATGGTATTTTATTAGCCCCAATCACCGCTCAACTGATTGCCGATGCGATCGCCCAACAACTCGATCCATTGCTGGAGCATTTTAGTTGGCAGCGCTTTCATCAAACGAAACCCTCGACTCCCCCTGTTTCGTTAGCAGCTTTAACTCCTGCTGCCCTTAGTTCTTCTACCCACGTTCTCCCAAGGTCTAATTCTGTGTTAACTCACGCTGCTCCTCCTTTACCCCAAGCCGATATCACGACGCTAGATAGCCCCTTAGTAATTGCTGGGCGATCCTTTCGCTCCCGACTGATGACGGGGACTGGCAAATATCGCAGCATTGCCGACATGCAGCAGAGTGTCGTGGCGAGTGGTTGTGAAATTGTGACGGTGGCAGTGCGACGAGTGCAAACTAAAGCCCCAGGCCATGAAGGCTTAGCCGAAGCACTGGACTGGAGCAAAATCTGGATGTTGCCCAACACTGCAGGCTGCAAAACGGCAGAGGAAGCGATTCGGGTCGCCCGTTTAGGCCGAGAAATGGCAAAACTCTTGGGCCAGGAAGATAATAATTTTGTCAAATTGGAAGTGATTCCAGATACCAAATACCTGCTACCCGACCCCATTGGCACTCTAGAAGCGGCAGAGCAACTGGTCAAAGAAGGGTTTGCCGTGTTGCCCTACATCAACGCTGACCCCCTTTTGGCTAAACGGTTGGAAGAAGTAGGCTGTGCCACGGTAATGCCTTTAGGTTCCCCAATTGGCTCTGGGCAAGGCATCAAAAATGCTGCCAATATCCAGATCATTATTGAGAACGCCCAAGTGCCTGTCGTGGTAGATGCAGGTTTAGGCGCACCTAGCGAAGCCGCTCAGGCAATGGAAATGGGAGCTTCAGCTTTATTGATTAACACCGCGATCGCCGAAGCGCAAAATCCGGTAGCAATGGCGAGAGGCATGGGATTAGCAGCGGAAGCAGGTCGGTTAGCTTACCTAGCAGGCCGTATTCCGGTGAAAAGCTACGCCAGCGCTAGCTCACCTCTCACAGGCACCATTACTCAGTAGATCTGAAGTAAATTTGAGCATTTTTCAGTTTCTAACTCTTTCTAACTTAGGAGCGAGAGTATTTTCCTAATTTTTGTTACAGTTAGTTAATACAAAAACTGAGGGTTCTATTCATGCGTTATACGACCGAGGAAGGTGGACGCTTAAATAACTTCGCCGTTGAGCCAAAGATGTATCAAGCAGAACCCCCAACTAAAACCCAGCAAAGAAACTTCTTTATTTTGGGAGTTGTAGGAGCGGTGTTAGTTAGTGGGTTAATCTTCGTCGCCTTCTCTGTATCCAACCTAAGTTAGTAAAAAACTAAGCTTCAAAGCTTACATAAAATATAAAGATAGGTCAGGTATTGCTTATTTTGGGCGACCTGGCTTTTTGCTATGGGTTGCCACCCCAAGTTTATTGATTATTGCGATCGCATTACGTTAAAACTTCGTCAAAATCAAGCTTTAGTCCTGAATCGAGCTTGAGGAATTTGAAGAGTGTTATACCTCCAGATTTCCTCGCCACGATTAAGGGTATTGTTGGTGCAACTAGCTGATCGCCACTCCCCATTGCTCCGCATGACTGGGCCGAATCAAACCAGTTCACATTTGAATCGGCAAAGTTATCAGCGTTTAAAGCGAGCGCTGAGTTTACACTTACGCCGTCAAATTTTTGTGGCGGTCTGCGATGATCTAGCCCTACGGAATCGCTTAGCAGCTCGGCTCCATGCTGAACTCGCCTATCCTGCTGCCTCGGCAACCGCACGTCACCCTGTAGAGGCTGGGCCTGCTTCAGATTACCCTCAACTCGTCACGCTCAACCTCAACCTCAACGACCCCAATCCGATCGCTCAGGTGGGTCAGTGGTTAGCTCGTCATCCGTTACCGAAAGGATCGGGAACAGAGTCATTGACCCCCAGCTTCCAGATTTTGGGGACTGAGCGCCTGACGCGACAATCGGCTGCGGTACAGCGGCTGTTTCTCAGCTACCTCCAAGGGTGCGATCGCAGCTTACCCACTTTGGAAGCCAGCTTGTTGCTGTGGGTGCCTCATCCCTGGTTTCGAGCAATTCAACAGTCTGCTCCAGAATTTTGGGGTTGGCGTACTGGCGTATTTGAGTTTGTCGGAGAACCCACACCGCTTTCAGTCATTGCTTCCCAACCCAAACACAGTCATTCAGGCCAGTCAGCCACTCTCCCCGCTCAGCCCACTCCAAAGCGCTCCCAACCCGCGATCGCAGCTCCCGCTACGCCTCTTTCGGTCACACCTGCCAACCAGCAGCCCGCAGATGCACCAATTAGTTTACGGGATTTATTGGCGGAAGAGTTAGCCTTTGGCAACTTGGGGGACGAGTCGGATGCAGCCCCAGAGGCAACGACAGGAGAAACGACAAACGATCGTTTAGCTACTGCTCCAGTCTCTTCTGCACCCAACTCTTGGAGCGTTCATGTTTCTAGTGGTGCCACGCCGACGAGCCAGTTCACAGTCAACAACCTACCCGCTCGCTCTGGGTTCCACTCAGAACCACCCGCTTCAGAACCGCAGCCAGTTCCTACGGTTGCACCGGAGCCTAAATCTCAAGCGTCTGTTGCCCCGACAGCAAGCCCAATACCAAGCCCAACAGCAAACCAATCAGAGTTAACCAATTCCGCGCCGGAGGGTCTGCTCCCAGCGATTGCCACCGAACTTGTCAATTTGATTCTGACAGCGGCGATCCAAGAGATAGGGGGAACGGCAGCGCTACCAGCCAATACTCCAGTTCCCTCTCTCTCCCGCCTCCACACTACTTTACCTGCTCCCTTAGTTGCCGCTTTAGAAGACTTTCCACCTTTACGGATGTTGCGGCATCTAGAGCAATTACATCAGCAGCAAGCTGAAACTACCGCACTAGCCGTTAACTATCGCACTCTGGGTAATTTTTATCGCGATCGCATTGAGCAAGGACACAATTCTCCCCAACAGTTGGCGATCGCAATTCAAGCCTACGAACAAGCTTTAATTCATTTGGAAGAATCTTCGGCTTTAGTTCCCGATATTCTCAATGACCTAGGCAATCTCTATTGGATGTTGTCTCGGTTTCCTCCCACCCCCGAACAACGGTTGCTTTATTTGGAGCAAGGCATTGCTGCTTACCACTTAGCGCTGACTCACATTAGTTCGGAGCAGCAGCCGCAATCCTACGCCATGATTCAGAACAACCTAGGGGCAGCCTATGGAGACTTAGCCCGCTACCGAGAACCAATCGAGAATTTGCAATGCTCGATTACCGCCTACGAGGAAGCACTGCGCCATCGCAAGCCAGAGTCAGAACCGTCAAAGTATGCTTCAACCCAAAATAATCTGGGTACGGCTTACTGGCACTTGGCGCAACACCATCAACCCGCCTTGCATCTCAAGCAAGCCATTGTCGCCTACAACGAATCGCTCAGCTTCTACAATCCAGAGCAAGAGCCATTGCACTACGCCATGATCCAAAACAATTTGGGCACGGCTTACTGGAATTTGGCCCAGCACGAGCAACCGGAAGAGTTTCTCAATTTGGCTATTAGTTGCTACCGCATTGCCCTGATTTATCGCACTGCCGAGGTAAATCCCGCCGCCTATGCTGCGACACAAAACAATTTAGGCACAGCTTACTGGCACCTCGCTAACCGCTCTAAAGACCAACCTGAAGCTTATCAGGCAGCATTACGATCGGCGATCGCAGCTTATGAAACCGCTTTAAGCACCGTAGAACAACTGAACCAAACTCCTCAGGGCGCTGGCACTAAGCTCACGTTTGATTTGTATGCCACTCACAACAATCTGGGTTTAGCCCACTACCAAGTGGCGACTAACCAAGCAGGTGCTATCCCTGTCCCTGCTCGGTCTGCTCATTTAGAAGCATCTCTGCGCCACCATCTCCAAGCCTTACAGGGATGGCAGCAACAACCTGAGTTTCACCAGACAGCGCTAGGCTATGTTCTACAAACAGTACGGGCTTTTTACAGCGAGTGCGGTCTGCAAGGCCAGAACTTAGCGCTATCTCTATTGCCAGGTCATTTGCTACCCGAAATTCTGCCACGACTGTAGATACCAATCAGCTTAGGCATCAAAGTAGCGATCGCGGTGGAGTGCAGGTGGCACCCCTAGCACCGGGCAAGGGCTGTTAGCACTTAGAGTCCGCACGATAGGATTCTTGGGGGAATCACAACCTAACCACAACAGCACTGCCGATTCTGCTTTCGCGACACTCCGCAACTCTTGAGCGACCTGCCCAAAGCGCAGGTGCGTTTTGAGGGAACCGCGCCACTCATTGGCGAGACAGCGAGCTTGCCACAAAATCTGGTCTGCCTGCTCAAATTGCTGCGCCTGACCCATTGGGTACTTGCTCAGGGGTAGCCCAGCATCCTCTAGGGTTGGTTCATTCAAAGTAGCGATCGCTCCGACGCGAGCCAAAGTTGCACTATCACTATAAGTATCGGAATAGGTATCGGATTCCACCGCTAGGCCAGACCCTAAGGTAGGCATTTGGGCAGCACGTTTGGCAGCAGATTTTTTGCTAGCTCTGACTTGACGAAAATCAGTCGTAGTGGGAATACTATCTAAACAATCGGCGGGGTTGATGACGTAAACCACCTGAACTGTCACTTGCCGACGAGTTGCTAAGCGGGTTTGGTGAGCGATCCAAAGGGTCAAGTCCAGAGCTGTCTGACTCTTGGGAGAGCTGTTATAGCCCACCACTAAATTAATTTCGGCATCGGCTCCAGAGACTACTTCTGTAGCGTGGTTGGCTTGTACGTGTCGTTTGGCAGCACGCCGAGTTCGGCCTGGGAGATGCAGCTTACTAGAGGAGCGATCGCCTTTGGGTCGCTGAGGCAAAAGCAAAATTTGATCGATTAAGTCAGTTGAACCCAGTGCGCCTTGGAGCCGCACCAACATTGGCATAATATTCACGATGAAAACCTCTCCAGACTACTTGTTTCGAGAGGTGGGCCAGGAAACAGACATCATCAACTTCCAGAGAAATCTGACATCTGCTAGGAGACCGCAACGACCATTGCTATCAAAAGCCTGCGTCCTAGGTACTCCTCCCACTGCCGACGGAGTTAGCTGACGGGCTAAGACTGGAAGGTGTCTCTCTCAAATTGAATTTTGAGATTAGCCCCAAAAATCGGTTCCTCCGTTCCAGACCAAACTGCACCAGGTTTTCACCCTAACGCCTTTTGATCCGGATTAGGCTACCCACTGAATGTTTTAATCAACGCCCTTTTGATGGGGAAAATGTCATCAAAAGACGGTTCGATTTCAGAGCAAAGATGATGTTTGAGTGTTATCTAAATAACATCAAGAAATTCCTACATCAACACAGTTGCATTAGGAATTACTTACTCAGGTTGATGGAACCCTTCATCCTTGAGACACTATAGCCCACGTTCAACTTCATGGTCATCTACCTAAAAGCAGTAGCCAAGTTTACGATCAATTAACTATTTACTGCTGTATCCTTGGTTGCTATTCCTTAGGAATCCAGTCAGGCAGTGGCGATCGCGCTTTAATTTGTCCTAGATTAAGCTTCATAAAGGTCAGCTTTTAATCACAATCAATTATTAAGATTATTGAATGTAACAGTTGGCTCAGCTTGGCTCTCTCTTAAGGCAACGATGCCGATCCTAGCAAACAGCTTTAGTAGCTGCGGTTTACAATTAAAAAGATGAATTGTAGGCCAATTTCGCAAGAAATTTTGCCGCTTGAGATAGATCGCAACCTGATTGGAACTTAGTGCGTGAACGTTTCCTCTACTCTGCCAGAACTAAATTTACGAGAGCTGTTTCCCTTCGAATTAGATGCGTTTCAGTATCAAGCGATCGCAGCTCTGAATGCAGGACGCTCGGTCGTGGTCTGTGCGCCGACGGGGTCAGGCAAAACGTTAATTGGCGAGTATGCCATCTATCGCGCTTTAGCCCAAGGTAAGCGGGTGTTGTACACAACTCCCCTTAAAGCGCTATCTAACCAGAAGTTGCGAGATTTTCGCGATCGCTTTGGAGCTGAGCAAGTCGGCCTGCTGACGGGAGATGTGTCGATCAACCGAGAAGCCCCGATTTTAGTCATGACGACCGAAATCTTCCGAAACATGCTCTACGGCACTCCCATCGGAGAAGTCGGCACCTCAATGGTGGGGGTAGAGGCGGTAGTCTTAGACGAGTGCCACTACATGAACGATCGCCAGCGGGGCACGGTCTGGGAAGAATCGATCATCTATTGCCCCCCAGATGTCCAGTTAGTGGCGCTATCGGCCACCGTTGCCAACAGCGATCAACTCACAGACTGGATCGGTCGGGTACATGGCCCCACAGAGCTGATTTACTCTGACTTCCGACCTGTTCCCTTACGCTTTCACTTCTGCAATCCCAAGGGCTTATTTCCTCTCCTATCTCAAGACCAAAAAAAAATCAGCCCTCGCCTAAAACCTAAGGGGGGCCGAGGTCAGCGCAAGCGTGAGGATGAACCGAGTCTGGCTTATGTGGTTAGCCAGTTGCAGCAACGGGACATGCTTCCAGCAATCTACTTCATCTTTAGCCGCCGCAACTGCGATCGCGCCATTACCCAAGTCGAGCATTTGTCGCTGGTCAACGAGGCAGAAGCAGCAAAGCTGAAACACCTGATTGATGAATTTTTGATGCGACATCCTGATGCAGGGCGGGCTGGACAAATTGAGCCGCTCTACCGGGGTATTGCCGCTCACCACGCCGGAATTTTGCCTGCCTGGAAGGGCTTAGTCGAAGAGCTTTTTCAGCAAGGGTTGATCAAAGTGGTTTTTGCCACCGAAACCTTAGCTGCGGGCATCAACATGCCTGCCCGCACCACCGTGATTTCCAGCCTCTCCAAGCGCACTGACTTGGGACATCGTTTGCTCAATCCTTCGGAATTTCTCCAGATGTCAGGTCGGGCAGGTCGGCGGGGCATGGATGAGTTGGGGCATGTGGTGACGGTGCAAACTCCCTTTGAGGGGGCTAAAGAAGCGGCTTACTTGGCCACCATCGGGGCTGACCCGTTGATCAGCCAATTCACCCCCAGCTATGGCATGGTCTTGAACTTGCTGCAAACCCACACCTTAGAGGAAGCGCAAGAGCTAGTGGAGCGCAGTTTTGGGCAATATCTGGCTACCCTGTCTTTGCGACCTCAACAACAGGCGATCGCGGACCTGAACAAAGAACTGGAGCAACTCCAAGCCCAACTCGAACTTGTAGACCCACAACTGTTTTCTAGTTACGAAAAGCTGCAAGAGCGCCTGAAAGAAGAACGCCGCCTGCTCAAAATCTTGCAGCACCAAGCCCAGGAAATGCAATCGGGTGACATCGCAGTCGCGCTTTCATTTGCGATCGCAGGCACCGTGTTAGGGCTGAAGGGAGAGAACGTTCCTACTGCCGAACCGATACCTGCCGCCCTGGTGATGAAAACTCCAGGTTCGGGCCAATTCCCTTATCTCGTTTGCCTGGGGCAAGATAATCGCTGGTATGTCGTAGCGGTCGGAGATGTGGTCAGCTTGCGAGCAGAGATCCCTCGCATTAAGGCAGTAGACAACCTGATGCCCCCAGCCGAGATGCCGTTGAAACCGGGACAAAGCCGCAAAGGCAACGAAGAAACTGGAGCGATCGCGCGGCAAATTCCCCCTGTGCCCTCCCTTGCAGAAACCGCCCCCGAAGTCCAGGCCCAACTCGAACGCTTACAAGCTGTCCAGGCTCAAGTAGAAACCCATCCTCTGCATCAATGGGGTAATTCTGCCACGCTGTTAAAGCGGCAGCGCCGAGTGCAGAATTTGCAAGAAGATATTGCTCAGCGCCAAGCCAAATTAGAGCAGCTCTCCCATCAGCACTGGGAAGAATTTGTCCATTTGATCGAGATTTTGCAAACCTTTGGGGGTCTAGATGGCTTGATACCAACTCCTTTAGGGCAAGCAGCAGCAGCGATTCGGGGCGACAACGAGCTGTGGCTAGGTCTCTCTCTAATGTCTGGAGAACTCGATGATCTAGACCCACACCATTTGGCAGCCACTTGTGCGGCATTAGTCACGGAAGTTTCTCGTCCTGATAGTTGGACTCGCTATCATGCTTCCCCAGAAGTCCAGGAAGCTTTAGGCGGGTTGCGGGGCTTACGACGGCAGTTGTTCCAAGTACAACGACGGCATCAAGTCGCGCTCCCCGTTTGGCTAGAAGACGAGCTGATTGCTTTAGTTGAGCAGTGGGCTTTGGGGGTGGAATGGGCGGAACTGGGAGAAAACACCAGCTTAGATGAAGGCGACGTGGTGCGGATTTTGCGGCGAACTTTAGATTTTCTGTCTCAAATTCCCTATGTCCCACATGTGCCAAATTCACTACGCCAGAATGCCTATCGAGCTATCCAACTGATCGATCGCTTCCCGGTTAATGAGGCAGTCGCCTAGTAGGCACATGGCAATTGGTCAAAACCCTGAGTGTTTGATGTCAAGCTCTGCTTGGGCGATGCTACGGTTTGCACCCAGGAACTAGCAAAGGTAGGATAAACGACAGGGTAAAGCTCTATACAGAGTTTAATTAGACAAGGGTGCAGGTATCTTTTTGAGCTTTTAACCCCCTTTAGGGAACCCTTCATATTGAAACAAGTCTTGAAATCTTGCTCTTGAAAGGCTCCAGTTTCTCTTTAGCTGCAATAGCTGAGAGAAATGGTTTAGGACTGCCATATCTGCTTTAGGAGCCGATTTTTCCGCATGCGTGGTTTTCATAGCAATCTGCAACAGAAGCTGTGGCCCTGGTTCCAGCGATCGCTTTGCCCTCAGTCAGTTGTTTTGGATGTTGCCGATCTGATGCATCAAAGACGCTCAACTAGTTCAACTCGTTTTCTTCTAAATCTAGCAAGCACGAGTCGGCTAGCGACCAGTGTTTGTTTGGGCTTGTTGCTGCAATGTCTCGTGCTGCTTTCTCCGGCAGCGGCTGAGCGAGTGTCACTCGGAGTAGTCCGTAGCTCAGATAACGCGGCTGACTGGGAGAGTATTACCACTCGACTGCAAGCCGCTAAAGTCGGCTATCGCGTGGTGGATTTTCAGCAGGTACAACGAGCCGCTGACCTCAACGGCATCAGCGTGCTCTTTTTGCCCAATGTAGAGACCGTTACGGAAACCCAAGCGATCGCCTTAGAAGAGTGGATGAGCCGAGGCGGTCGGGTTGTCGTAAGTGGCCCGGTTGGTCGGTTGTCGCCTTTGGGGGTACGCCAAGCTTTGCGATCGCTCCTGGGGGCTTATTGGGCCTATCCTCTCTCCGAGCCCAACAGCTTACAGACTATTACAATGCAACCCCAGTCTTGGGCTCGTAAAGGTCAAGCTGCTACTGGGCTCTGGGGAGGGGTGATTATGCCTTCTAGCCTCAGCAGCCAAACCATTGCCACCTGGAAAAATGCCACAGGCACTAACCCCGCCGCCACTGCCACTGGGGCTCCTAGTGATACCCCCCCAGCGATCGTCACCACCGAACGCTCCACATTCTTTGGCTGGAATTGGGGACGGCGTTCCTCAGGGTCGCCTGAGTTTGATGGCACCTGGTTACGGGCCGCTTTGAGTCGTTATGGTGAGGTGCCAATCGTGACAGTTCCAGTCGCAGCAGCGCCATCCCCCGCAACTACAGCGAACAGCACCGTGCCTAAACCAACGGTGGGTACCAGCACCCTTAGCATTCCTCTCACTTCTGTCTCACCCACAGGGTCTACAGCGCTGCGTCAAGCACCTGCCACTGTTTTTCAACCCCGCGCGCAGTCTACTAACGACCCAGCTGAGCAGGTAGCGCCTCCAGGGATAGAGGTGGAGGCTGGTGCATTGCCGATCGCCACCCTAGAAGCGATCGCGATGCGCCAGGAGTTAGAAAACTTGATCGGTAGAGTCTCCAGTGCTTTGCTTGCTGCTGATGCTATCAACAGCACCAACAACTCCACTGCGAACTTAAATCTGCCTGCCAATTCCTCTGAGGCCAATTTAGTCGCCAGCTCCCAAGAACTGGGTGTGGCTACCGCCGCTGAAGCAAGCAATTCTAAGGCCATTTCCACCACTGAGCAAGTTGTGGCTGAAGCACGGCAAGGATTGCGAAAGTTTTCTCAGCTAGTAGCTCAAGGAGATTACCGCAATGCTCGCTCTCAATGGCTGCAAACTCGGCGTTTTCTTTGGGATAACTACCCCACTGAGCGCTTACGCACCCAACCCGAAGTTCGTGCCATCTGGCTAGATCGAGGCACCATTGTCCGGGCTGGCTCTGAGCAAGGACTGAGCACCTTGTTCGATCGCTTGGCAGCATCAGGCATCAACACGATCTTCTTCGAAACTGTCAATGCGGGCTATACAATTTACCCCAGCCAAGTCGCTCCACAACAAAATCCCTTAACCCGTGGCTGGGACCCATTGGCGTCGGCTGTAAAGCTGGCTCATGCTAGAGGGATGGAATTGCATGCATGGGTTTGGGCTTTTGCGGCTGGCAACGATCGCCACAACGCCCTGTTGAATCTTCCTCTGGATTACCCAGGGCCAGTCATTTCTGCCCATCCAGACTGGGCCAATTATGACAATCGAGGCCGCACCGTTCCCGCAGGCCAAGGTAAGCCCTTTCTCGACCCTGCTAATCCAGAGGTTCGGCGCTACTTACTACAGCTCTTAGGAGAGATTGCCAGCCGCTATCAAGTCGATGGCATTCAGTTAGACTACATTCGCTATCCTTTCCAAGATCCCAGCGCTGGCAGGACTTACGGCTATGGCAAGGCGGCTCGGGAGCAATTTCAGCAGTTGGCAGGTGTTGACCCCCTGAAGATTTCCCCCAGCGATCGCAACTTATGGCAGCGCTGGACTAACTTCCGCACCCAACAGATTGACAGCTTTGTGGCAGAAGCCGCTCAGAGCGTACGTCGGGTGAAACCTAGTTTAGTCATGTCGGTTGCAGTGTTTCCGCTACCGCAGCATGAACGCATTCAAAAACTACAACAGCACTGGGAAGTCTGGGCGGAGCGAGGAGATATCAATTTGGTCGTGCCAATGGCCTACGCGATGGACACCAATCGCTTCCAACGTCTGGTTCAGCCTTACTTGACTTCTAGCAAACTCAATTCCACTTTAATCCTGCCAGGAATTCGGTTGCTGAATTTACCAGAAGCCGTCGCGATCGATCAAATTCAAGCGCTGCGGGACTTGCCCTCCGGCGGTTATTCTCTATTTGCGGCTGAGAATTTCAACGATCGCCTGCAAACGATTTTCCAAAAAACTCAGGGACCCGTTCAGCGCATTCCGAGAGAGCCTATTCCCTATCGTCAACCCTTTGCCGCTGCTGCTGTCCGTTACGCCACCATGCAACGGGAGTGGAGTTTTCTGCAAGCACAAAGGCAACTCTGGATGCGTGAACCCACATTGAGCCGCTGGCAAAACCAATCTAAAGCCCTAAACCAGTCTCTGCAAGCACTGGCCGAACGACCCGGACGCGATCGCTTAAAAGTAGCCAGACGAGAATTAACCAATTACCGCGCCCAGTTCCGCAGTTGGATGAATCTATACGCCCTAGAGCACGGTTACCAAGTGGAGGCCTGGGAACACCGCCTAGAAAGTATTGATACTCTCCTCAATTACGGAGAGCGAGTCACCTTTAGTTCCTCTTCCAACCGTGCTGCCAATCAATCCCTAAGGCCCTAGAGGAATTCACTGTTCAACTCACGGGTAAGGCGATCGCAAACTCTGTGCCTTGCCCCAGTTCAGAGGTCACGCTGAGTCGGCCTTCGTGTTTCTCTTCCACAATTTGTCGAGCGATTGAAAGTCCTAGGCCCGTACCCTTCCCCACTCCTTTAGTCGTAAAAAAAGGTTGAAAAGCTCTCTGCTGTATTTCCGCTGGTATCCCTCTGCCATTATCGGAAATATGGACGACAATTTGTTGATCCACAAAAGTTGTTTGAATCGAGATTTGGGGTGTGGTTGGTAAAGCTTCCTCCAAAGCATCAATCGCATTAGCCAAAACATTCATGAAGACTTGGTTGAGCAACCCCGGATAGCACTCTAACTCAGGCAACTCTCCATAATCTTTCACAATTGCGATCGCTGGACGAGGCCCTACCGCCTTTAAGCGATGACGCAAAATCGTTAAGGTGCTTTCTAACCCATCATGCAAATTGGCTCGCATCTTCGTTGTGGCATCAGAACGTGAAAAATTTCTCAAGGAAATCGAGAGGTCTTTGATGCGCTCGGTGCTTAATCGCATGGAGTTAAGCAGCTTCGGCAAATCTTCTAAGGCAAAGTCGATATCAATATCCCCTAAGGCTCGATCTAGTTGCGATGCGGCTTCGGGACAAGACTGGCGATAAAATTCAATCACCTTCGTCACATCGCTCACATACTCAAACGCCGGAGCTAGGTTGCTAGCAATACAGCCAATGGGATTGTTGAGTTCATGAGCAATACCTGCAACTAATTGACCCAAAGCAGACATTTTTTCGCTTTGCACGAGTTGCAGTTGAAAACGTTGCAAATCTTCTAAGGCTTGGGTCAGTCTCACTGTTCGTTCAGTGACGCGCTGCTCTAGAACCTCATTCCACTGCTGGAGTTCTTGATTTTTCTGTTCCAGAGTTTTTGTCAGTCGTCGTAACTGCAAATGATTGTTGACTCTAGCAATGACTTCCTGTTCTTCAAAGGGTTTGGTGATGTAATCGACTGCCCCTAATGACAACCCTTTGAGCTTGCTATCACTGTCTGCCAAGGCCGTCATAAAAATCACGGGCACGGATTGGGTAGATGGATGCGCTTTCAAGTGAGCACAAGTTTCAAAACCATCCATCCCTGGCATTTGAATGTCTAACAAAATGAGTTCAGGCGATTGTTGCTGAGCAATATTTAGGGCGATCGCTCCATCCATTGCCACCCGCACTTTTAGACCCACTTGTTTAAGCGCTTGAGACAACACCGACAAATTAGTCGAGTTGTCATCCACAATCAAAATGAATCCGGTCGATTGGTCGTACATAGCGAATAAGCACTGCTTTTTAAGGTGAAGCTGTTAAAGCGGAGAAATGAATCTAAGTGCTCAGTCGAGATGCTCAGTCTGGGTCATCAGTCTGGCATTAACTGCTTGAGCACAGCCGTGAGCGCGTTCAGTTCACAGCCTTCGGCTAGCTCCGTTATCTTGCGGGCAAAGGGTTGCAGTTGAGAATCGGCCTGTTCTAGTCGCTGGGCCATCTCCACAATGCCGTCCAAATCTCCCATTACTAACAGTTGGTGCAAGTGTTGTAAGTCTTCTAGAGATGGTGGCTTGCAAGCCGCATCTAACCCCTCAGAAGATTCGATAGTTATACTTAAATGCTCCGTCTTGTGGTCATAAATCCACTCCAGCTCCAGATAGCGCTGCATCCACTGCAACAAGGTTTCTGTCTGAATCGGCTTGGGTAAAAATTCATTGGCACCTGCCGCAACGCTCTTAAACTCATCTGTCTCAAAAGCGCTAGCAGAAGAAGCAACGACAGCCGTATCCTTAAACTCAGAAAGCCGTCGTAAATGTCTGAGCATTTCAAAGCCATCCATCACGGGCATGACCAGATCAGTAATGATCAAGTCAGGATGCATGGCGATCGCTGTTTCTAATCCTGTTTGGCCATTGTCCGCTTCAATTACTTCAAAGCCAATCGGTTCCAGTAGACTCACAACCACAGAACGATTTTCCCAGCGATCGTCAATGACTAAAATTTTGCGTCTCGCCCCCTGATACCCCACAATCGTGCCTTGCTGAGCGGTTCTAGAAGCAGCGGCCCAATTTTCAGCTTCGGGCAAGTCTACATCCAACCAAAAGCGGCTACCTCGGCCAAACTCACTTTGCACTTCTAAGGCGCTACCCATCAACCCCACAATTTTTTGGCTAATTGCCAATCCCAATCCGGTTCCTTCCGCCTGCTTTTTGACATCTCCTACTTGCTCAAAGGGCAGGAAGATTTTATTGACTTGCTCCGGTGTCATGCCCACACCCGTATCTTCTACCAGAAAACGAATCCGCCACGGAGAGGCAGCCATCCTGGCTCCTGACTCCTGACTTCTGACTCCTGGCATTGCTTGTGCTTGCACTGCCACCCGAAACGTAACGCTACCTCTATCCGTAAACTTGACGGCATTGCCTAACAGGTTGATCAACACTTGGCGTAGCCGCTTTTCATCGACTCGAACCCCAGATGGCAAGTCTGCATCTGGCTGATAAATAAAGGCAATCTGCTTTTGCGCAGCCCGAATCCGACCAACTTCGGCAATACCTTCGAGAAACGACGAAAAATGGAACTCGTTGGCACTTAGGTCCATTTTTCGGGCTTCAATTTTGGCTAAATCTAGGATGTCGTTGATCAGCATCAATAAGTGAGAGCCACATTGATGGATGATACTGATGCCCTTACGCCCCTTATCAGTCATGGGTTCGGTGCGCTGAAGGATCTGGGTATAACCGAGAATGCCATTCAGGGGAGTGCGTAGCTCATGACTCATATTCGTGAGGAACTCGCTCTTGGCTTTGTTGGCGCTATCTGCAACTTCTTTGGCATTTTTGAGTTCTGCGGTGCGCTCTTCCACCCGCAATTCCAGAGCTTGATTGGTGCTTTCTAGTGCTGTAAAAGAGTCTCGTAGCTGCTGGGCCATGCGATTGAAGGATTGAGCCAGAACAGTAAGTTCTTTGACTCCAGAAACTTCAATGTTTTGGTCAAGTTCACCTTTGGCAATTGCTTCTGAAGCCTGACTGAGCTGCCAAATCGGTCGAGTAATCCAGCGAGACGTGTAGATGCCTAAGAGAGTTGCTAACCCCAATGCGCCAACACAGAGCCAAATCGTGTTGATGGTATTGGCATTGATCTGACCCATGAAATCTGATTCGGGCATAGCAACAACAACGAGCCAGTCTAGTCCCCACTCGTCCTGCCAGCGGTTCACTTGGACAAACTGACGCTGCCCATTGAGTTGGAAATCTAACTGATGCTGATTTTGAATCGTTTTCAGATCACCAAAGCGATCGCTTAAATATTTCGAGGTGGCTTGAATTAAAGCATCTTGGCTTTCTACACCTCGCAGTCTTTGCGGTTTTTGGTTCACGACAGAGAAAACTGGGCGATCGCTAGAACTCGCTACCAAGAAGCCATCCCGCTCTAAGATGAAAATCTTGCTGGATTGGCTCACTTTGATTTGCCTCAGAAAATCTCCAACCTGAGAAAGCCGTTGCTCTACACCAACGCTGCCTACCAATTGGCCTGTTTTGTCATAAATAGGTCGGCTAGTGGCGATCGAAAGTGGATAGGAGTTGGTTTCCCATTGGTAAATTTCGCTCCATCCTGGTTTACCAGTTTCTACACCTTTGGCGTACCAGCCTTCTTTCTGAAATTGGTAATCTTTTGTCCCTGGAAAGGGTCGAATCGGCTGGCCTTGGCCATTAGTTGCATAGTTATACAGGTCTGTATTGCCGTAGCGTTTTGGCAAAACTAGACTGATATCGGGGTTGCCGTGATTCGGGATGCTGGATTCGCGATAGTACCCGGAGGCGATAAATTCTCCAGTTTTAGACCCGTAAAGAATGTAGCCAACGTTGTAAGTTTTTACCTGTTTGGAGAAAAATTGCGCTAAACGGTCAGCATCAGATGGATTTAGCAAACCCAAGTCAATTTGTTCACCATCGATTTGAGTCAGATACCGAGTTGCGGCTGCATAGTTATCAAGGTGCTGATTAACTCGATTACTTACCTCTGTTTGTAATCGGGTTGCTAACTCATTCACCGCTTTTTGTCCGTTTCGCAGTGACAAGTAGCCTGTCAGTCCCACTGCCACAAAAATTTGCAAGATAAATGGGACTACCAAGACTGTTCTGAGCGGAACTTTGCCAGAGGCTTTAACTACGGCACCAGGTATAGACTTAGACAACATAACTCAGAAACCGCTGGAGTCAAGATGTGTGCTCTATAGTTCCCTACAACTTTGAAGAAACCTCACGATCAAAGAATTCTGTATTATTTGTTACTTTTTGGTTTGAGCCACTCTATGCTCTAACCGCACCATTCAGATTTCAAATTTCTCTTCAGATTCATGATTGAACCGTCTGATATTCGCATTTGTTTTGTAGGAGACTCCTTCGTCAATGGCACAGGTGATCCAGACTACCTGGGTTGGACGGGGAGAGTTTGCGCTACGGTTGCTCATCAAGGCTTCAACATCACGTATTACAACTTAGGCATTCGGCGAGAAACTAGTGGAGAGATCCGCGATCGCTGGCAGCAAGAAGTAGCTTGCCGACTCCCAGGAAACTGCGATCGCCGAGTGGTCTTTTCGTTTGGGGTGAACGATACCACGCTAGAGAATGGTAAGCCGCGAGTTGAGCTGGGAGAATCTCTTGCCAATGCTCGCCAGATTCTGACTCAAGCTAAGCGATCGCTTTCTGTGTTGATGGTGGGGCCAGCACCTGTGGCTGATGCGGAGCAAAATCAGAGAATTTGTGATTTGTCGGTACGCTTAGCTGAGCTTTGTCAGGAGTTTGATGTACCATTTTTGGCAATTGCGGGTCCGCTGCAAGCTTCTGCGGTTTGGATTTCAGAGGCGATCGCCAATGATGGAGCGCATCCAAGGGCGACGGGTTATGCGGAGTTAGCGGGGTTGGTGCAGGGGTGGTCGGCTTGGCGGGATTGGTTTCCTGAGAGGGGTTAAGTATTTGTTTGTGACACGGTTGGGATTGCTGGAACCGAACCTTGAGGGATTCTCCCCCAAACCCCCGATTGAGGGACGGCTGCGTCCCCCAAACCCCCTCCAGAGCGCAAAGCTGTCTCAAGCTAAACTGAGTTTTCTGGAGTTGAGCCAAAGCGGTAGCCTCGACCGTAGACGGTGTGAATTAGAGGGGTTTCGTTTTCGGCTTCGATTTTGCGTCGTAGTAAACGAATCTGAGCAGCTAGGACGTTACTGCCTGGTTTTTGATCGGTATTGCCCCAGAGATATTCGTGAATTTGTTGGTGGGTCAGCAATTGACCTGGATGCCGCATCAAATATTCCAGCAACTGACTTTCTTTCTCAGAGAGATCGATCGAGCGGCCTTGGCGGTAGGCTAACTGGTTCTCGCGGTCTAGTTCTAGGTCTTCGACTCGGAGACGGGATGGGGCGGTGGCGGGTTCTAGGGTGACAGGGCGACGGAGTAAGGCGCGTACGCGAGCTAGCAGTTCTCGGAGTTCAAAAGGTTTGATTAAATAATCATCTGCGCCTGCATCTAAGCCCTGCACACGATCATCTAGGGTGTCTTTGGCAGTGAGAAATAAAACTGGGGTGGTGTCACCTTGCGATCGCAGCTTCTGACAAATTTCCAGCCCTGTTTGCTGTGGCAACATCCAGTCCAAAATCAGCAAATCATAGTGCCCTTGCGTCGCCAAATTTCCTCCTGCGGCTCCATCATAGGCTACATCAACACCGTATCCTTCCCGTCGCAAAACATGGCTCAGCGGATCGGTGAGTTCGACTTCATCATCTACTAATAGAATTCGCATGAGCAACCAACAGCGATTCGCGATCAGCTTTCAGCTATTATTATCCTGCTGACCGCTGCAAGCTGAACGTTTCTATGATTACCGTCGCATTACCGAAAGGTGCCCTGCTCAAGGATGCTATCCGTCTGCTGCAATCGGTTGGACTCGACTTTAGTGCCTTTCTCGACTCGGCCAATCGCCAATTGCAAATTTCAGACCCAACAAACACAGCCAAAGCGTTACTGGTACGAGCGCAGGATGTTCCGGTGTATGTGGAGTACGGGCAAGCGCATTTAGGCATCGTAGGTTATGACGTGCTACGCGAGAAAAAGCCGCAGGTAGCTCAACTGATTGACTTAAAGTTTGGCTATTGTCGCTTATCAGTGGCAATGAAAGCATCTAGCCTTTATCGGTCAGCTTTGGAACTGCCACCCAACAGCCGAGTTGCTTCTAAGTTCGTCCACTGTGCTCATGAGTATTTCCAAGGTTTAGATTTGCCTGTAGAAATTATTCCGCTGTACGGTTCGGTAGAACTAGGCCCAATTACAGGCATGTCTGAGGCGATCGTGGATTTGGTTTCGAGTGGCAAAACCCTACGGGAAAACGGCTTAGTCGAAACCGATATTCTGTTTGAAAGCACAGCTCGGCTGATCGCTCACCCCCTCAGCTACCGTACCAATACAGGCAACCTGCATGATTGGATTGAGAAGTTACGGGCTGCAAGCTTAGTTAGCGCCTAGTCTGTAGGATTTATCCCTGGGCTAAAATTCGTGGCAAGCCCGACTGCGCTAAATTTGGAGGATATGCCTTTTCTGGAACTAAAGTTTAGGGTTTAGCATGGCTGGTTCATTGCCTCAGACGGAACAGCGGCGATCGCGCGAAAATGACTGGCGGCTGTTTCTCAGATTGGTGCCTTATGCCCGACGCAGTGGTCGGTTGCTCGCTACTTCTATGGTGCTTTTGGTGCCGCTAGCGATCGCAGGAGCCATTCAACCGATCATTATTGGGCAGGCCATTTCTTTCATTAAGCAAGAGCCAGCTACTTTTGATTTTCTCCAAGGCAAGCCGCTCCTAGACGGCATCAATATCTTGGCGGGTCTGCTGCTGCTAACCATTGTGGTGCGGCTAGTTCTGGACTCGATCCAAGGTTATCTAGTGCAAAACTTGGGCCAGCAGATTACGGCTGATATCCGCAACGATTTGTTCGATCATGTCACCTCCTTGGCAGTGCGCTTTTTTGACCGTACTCCGGTAGGCCGCTTGATCACCCGCCTAACTAGCGATGTGGAAGCGTTGGGTGATGTGTTTGCCACCGGAGCGGTAGGAATTGTCAGCGATCTGTTCAATATGGTGGCGATCGCGATCGCCATGTTCAGCTTGCAATGGCAACTCGCCTCAATTTTGGTGGTGATGCTGTTGCCCGTGACGGGACTAATTATTTATTTTCAGAAAGAATATCGCCAAGCCAACTACAAAGCCCGGGAAGAACTTTCGGCCCTCAACTCAACCCTACAAGAAAATATTGTTGGGATTGGCGTGGTGCAACTATTTCGGCGGGAAAAATTCAACTCAGAACTATTTCGTACTACCAATCAGCGCTACGTCAAAGAAGTCGATCGCACCATTTTTTATGACTCAGCGGTTTCGGCCACTTTGGAATGGATTTCACTGGTCGCGATCGCGGCAGTCCTTTGGTTGGGTGGCACCTTGATCTTGCAAGGTAACCTAGCCCTAGGCACGCTTTCGGCTTTCGTGATCTTTGGTCAGCGTCTCTTTGACCCACTACGGCAGTTTGCCGAAAAGTTCACAGCGATTCAAGCGGGCTTTACGGCGGTAGAACGAATCAGCGACATTTTGAATGAACCGATCGAGATTCGTGATCCGGTCGGAGTCACGCCTAAGCTACCCGATGCAGCTACCAAGGGAGAAATTCGCTTCGAGCACGTCTGGTTTGCCTACAAAAACGATGAGTACGTGCTAAAAGACCTCGACTTTACGATTCGTCCTGGAGAGAAAATTGCCCTGGTTGGCCCAACAGGAGCAGGTAAAAGCTCGATCATCCGGCTGCTGTGCCGCTTATATGAACCGACCCAAGGCCGTATTCTAGTCGATGGTATTGACGTTCGGAATTTGCCCCAACATGAACTGCGGCAGCACATTGGCGTGATTCTGCAAGACGGCTTCCTCTTCGCCGGAGATGTCAAAGGCAATATTTCCCTAGGCGAAGATTATCCTTTTGCAGATATCCAAGATGCCGCCGAGCGCACCAACGTTGCCAAGCTGATTGAGCAATTGCCCCAAGGGTACGACACCATTTTGCGGGAGCGGGGCACCAACTTATCGGGGGGCCAGAAACAGCTTTTAGCCTTTGCCCGTGTTGCCATTCGGAGTCCTCAAATCTTGGTGCTAGATGAGGCGACAGCTAGCTTAGATGTCAATACCGAAGCTTTGATTCAAGAAGCGTTAGACCGCTTACTAGTAGGGCGTACAGCGATCATCATTGCTCACCGCTTGTCCACTATTCGCAACGTCGATCGCATCTTTGTGCTCAAACGTGGTCAATTGGTGGAATCGGGCAGTCATGACGAATTGCTAGAGCTAGGCGGTTTGTATGCTAGCTTGTACCGACTGCAAATGCTGGAGTCGTAATGCTACTGATACGCTTGAGGATTTTGGCTTAGGAGTTTAGCGCCCAAAAGTTGGATCGGCATGGAAAATTGTGCTGATACTGCTGAAATTGACGGGGCTGATGCAGTAGAAAACTCTAGCCCACAGGCAGCTGAGAAGGTCAACTTGGAGTTATACACATTAGAGCAAGTGCTCAGATCCGATTCCCAGGTTATATCGGGCAGAGACAACTCTTCTAGGTTGGCCGAGCGCTGGCTAACGACGGTCGGCTCTAGAGACTGAAACCAAACTACATCAGCCAAGTCACTCGGCTGCAAAGGTTCTAGCGCTACTGTCGTAACTTCTAGTTCAGTTGCAGTTCCTGCTTCTACAACAGGTAGCCCTAGAGAGATAGAAATGCGCTGAGGTGCAATATCAGATTGGAGAGCGATCGCGATCATGGTCGTGATTGAAACGGTGCAGCCGAGGCCCGCAAAGACTGTTAAACACTGCTCCCAGTTCAGGTTCATTCTGACTTCCCAATCACAGGTAGATATCTATTGTAGATACAACACCTGCACTGAGTCATTCTGTATTCAAGCGCCTCATTTTGTAAATTTTTACGTCTTTGGACTGACGAGTTCAGCGATCGCTTTTAGCAGATGATCACGTTCACAGCCATTACGGCCTACAAAAGTCCGCGATCGCTTTAGCCACGATGTTTACGGCTTTGCTTCTCAGCCTCACCAATCAACCAATAAGCATAGGAAGTGGTGGCAAAGAAGGTAATCAACAATAGCCAGTTTGTAGAATTAAATACGAAGTCCATGATTTCTACCACAGTTCAAGTTCAAGAGAATCAACGGTTTGGGCTAGCAACTTGCAGTAATTTTGCAGCACCCCACCCAAAGTCTTATGCAGCAAACTCAACCTTTTCCCGACCTGCTTCTAACAGGTACTCTCCTGCAACGCCCAAAAAGTCTAGGCTGACAGGTGCAACTAGCATCAGTGCTTCTAGGATTAACTCCACAAATAGCCGCTTCCAATGCTTACGTTGCAGTTTCATGGCCTACCTACCTTCTGGGGGCTTGAGGGGGAGGGGGTGAGAGGAGAGGAGAGGAGGCTTGAGAAGATCGTTATCTGCTTCAAGCTGAGTTCATAGTAAAAATTTCAGCTCTAGGTTAAATGCGAACCTTTACTGAAATCTTTAACTCCCCTCAATTAGCTCCCGTAGAATCACGAGCCGTATTCTCCGCAGCCTTCACTCCAGAAAAATACCAAAGGCGATCGCTCTCTACTGAGACAGTTGCGATCGCGAGGCCCTTTATTGGGGCAAGCCTGATTGAAACAGCCTTATTGAGACAACAAGCGGGCCGCGAGAATTCCGCCTACAAACCCAAACAAATGTCCTTGCCAAGAAACGCCCTGACGCGATGGCAAAATTCCCCAAATCATGCCGCCATAAAATAAACCAACAAAGAGCGAAATCATGCCAGTCCAGAGACTCCGCTCAAAGTAGCCGTACAGGAGCAGGAACCCCAAGTAACCAAAGATTAAGCCACTTGCTCCCAAATGCACGGAGCGACTCGCGCCAAATAACCAAACACCAAAGCCGCTGACTAGTACAGTTACTGCGGTCACGACAAAGAAGTAGTGAATGTCTTGTAGCATGACCAGCCAACCTAGAGTCACCAGTGGCACAGTGTTAGCTGCTAAGTGCTTGAAGCTGCCGTGCAAAAATGGAGCGAGAAAGATGCCACTTAGACCTCTAAGGCTGCGCGGTCGAATGCCATAGCGATTTAAGGCTCCTTGGAAGAGAAGAAAATCGATGATTTCCAAGACCCAAATCAGCAGCAGTAACCCACCCAAAATGCTGGCCTGGGTTTGGAAGTTCTGTTCTAAGCCAGGCACCCTTTTAGATGCAACTTCTTGTAGGAGGTCATAGATCTCCCGCGTCCAGGGTGAGAGGTTATTCGTAACAACCCAGTACCGTGCTGGTGGCATCTTGTCCACTACCAACTCCTTACCTCCAAACCAGCCCAGCTAAACACAAAACTTTTGTACTTAAAATCACAGGGATTTAGATCAATAACTCCATCTACAGACCAATTTCCTTGGGTAGAAGAAAACCGAAAGCGAGTCAAGCTACAGTGTATTCAACAAAGGGACGGGAAGCGAGCCCAGACCTCCTCATAATAGATACTCAGTTAGCCAGATTTCTCCAATACAAAACCAGTTAGCCTCTAGACGCCATCTAGAGGTTATTTTTTGCTTAGGCAACCTGGAACTATAGCAATCCTAAATAGATTGGGAACAGGGGGTGGGGGCAAAGCCCCCACGCAAGGGTTTTACCCCTGCACCCCATTCAAGAATCAAAAAGGACTGCTATAGCTACTGAATCAAAAGAAAAACCCCGGTCCCTGCCGAGGTTTTGGAGAGGAGAAAGTCCGAAATACTCAATGCTCTAATTACTCATACAAGCTGAGTTGCGTCAATTCCTAGAAAATTTTCTAAACTTTTCAATTTGGTACGAACATCTACTATGGCGAAGCGCCAATTGACAGTGAATTGATGTTGATTGCGTCTCTACTCTCATACCTCTATCTCTTGTTGCAGCTCGATGATGCTTGGAATGCGTGGCTTGAGATATTGAGGAGAGAGCACTGCAACCTCTAACTCAACCATATTCAGCCAACTGCCAGGTTGGGGCTGTAATGAAACTGAAGCTTAAAGAGGATGCGAAGCGCCTGTGAGGGTGATAACGTTCGCTAGAGCGCTGCTGGGATATGTGTGTTGCGATTATCAACTATTAGATGAATCAGTCCTGCATCGCGAGAGAGGACATCCCCCAAGGAGTACATACACAACACAAAGTCTTGAGCAGTAAACTGTTTAGTCACTTTAATGTAGCGCTAGCCGAGTCGGGGTTGGAAGAAAGCAAACAAGTTACAGGTCCCTTCTCGTTTGTATTCATAGTCATAGGGTTGAAGCTTGCGCGGCTCTACCGAGAGGGGTTGACTCGATTTTCAATATTATGAGGCCCTAAAAACATCTTGAAAAATCTTTTTAGCTTTTCTTCTCGCTCGCAAAATCAATCCGGGTTGGGAAACTTCTGCAAGCTTCCTTTGTATTAATTTGTCCGCTTGTGCATCTCGAATCAAAAACTCTGGATGCTTAAGCGGAAAAATCATCTCCTCAAGTGGAACTTTAGCGCGCGAGTCATCACTGTTTCTTGTATTGGTTGCTTCAGGACCAAATCCAATATTTCTAATCAGGTTTCTATTAGGGAGAATACTAAGACCACTTTGAATCCAGCAGGCGAATCGCCACGGATAGGCCCATGTCGCTCTATATTTACCATCTACACAGGATTGAAAAACTTTGGTCCAGAACTTCACAGTTTCAGGATCTTGAAGTAAATCTGTTAACCAGTCCGAATCTCGAATCTCTGGCCACTGTTTCATTTCAATATCTGAAAATTGGAGCCAAGCGCGACGCCACGAAGCCCATCCCCAACAACTACCGTACCGAGAAAAGCGATAGCTATATCCACCTCGCTCACTTTTAACTTGTTGGTTATTTCCAGAAATGGTCATAACCCGCTCATCGTCTCTATACCGTTCGAGAAGTTCTTGGCAGAAGCGGAAAAATGTTAGATCTGGCAAAGTGTCATCCTCTAAGATGATCGCTTCATCTACTGTTTGAAAAGCCCAATCTAAACCTGTTGTAAATCTCTCCCTTAAACCTAGATTAGTGTCTGAGTAATTTTTCAGGACTTCGCAATCCCAATCAACTTGATCGACAATAGCGCGGGTCAAGGCACATTGCTCCGCTTCCTCAGGACGATTGTCCCGAGGACCATCCGCAATCACCAAGAGCTTGGGTGGCTTCGCTTGACGAATTACTTCAAAAATTTTTTCACTAGTATTAGACCGCTTGAAGATAATAAAGACAACTGGAGTTGTTAACTGCCAATCCATTAAGTCACTCCTCAAAGCTTTTTATTGATACGAAATAAGCCTTTCAAGACATGATGCTTTAACTCCATCTGTTCTAACCTTTAGATTGCTGCCATATAGTTTGCCATAGAAACTACTTTACTGAAGGACGTTCACGCAACTTTCAATTAACACTTTTTAATTGAGATTTGATCTCATGTACTGTAATCAATACTCGGAATATTGTTGCAATTAAGCCCTAGCTCCAACATTTATGAGTGTTTTAGGCATACCAAAGTGTGCGCCTTGCTCAGTCCGAAGTTTATCGCACAATCTTCCTCTAGGTAGCTCTACGTCATCGTAGGTGAGCACTTGGTCTTTGGGCACATCTCGCTTGAGACGGCAACCTTCCGCTAAGCCCATGGGTAAGAGGTTTTGGGCTTGAGTGACATCAGAGTTCTCGCACTGACCGTAGGTCATGTAGAAGCCAATGCCATCCAGAGTTTCTCCCGCTTTCAGGTCAATCTTGGCAGTGGTGACCACATCTACGATAGGACCACCCAAAGGAGCCATGACTGGATCTTGGAACAGCACCGCGCGAGCTACTGACAAGGGCACTTCAAAGTGGCAGAGGTGATAGGGGGTGTAGAAGCTGTAGAGGGGGCCTTCGCCTAGCTTGTACAGATTCAGGTAGTGCTGCTGTTTCGGGTCATCATGAGTCCCGAAGACGAAGACACCCGGACCTGGCTTAGTACCAACGACATAATCCACAATGCCGCCCAGTTCTTTGAGCTGGTCTACGTCGTACATGTGGGTCATTTCGTCTACATGACCTGTGTAGTCATAGCCCAACATGCCCCGCTTGGCGACTTTCATCCCCGTTGCGTTGGCTACGATCGCCTGCTCAAAGGAGATCTTGCTGCCATCAGCAAAACTGGTCACCATATGGGCTTTCTGGCCCCAGCGCTTAGCAAAACCTTCTTGAGTGGTAGGGTTGCGGTAGGGGTCTTGCAAACCTTTGATGTTGCCGCACAGCAAGGGAGTCAGGCCAAGGCTTTTGACGAAGCGGTAGAGGTTCATCTGCACGCCGGGTTGGTCGCCATCACAAGCAGAGAGGATCACACCTTCCCGGTCGGCATGGACTTTGAGGATGGGGCCGATGGTGCCATCGAGTTCGGCGTTCATCAAGATCACATGCTTGCGGTGGGCGATCGCTTCTAGCACCACTTGCGCGCCAAATTCGATCGTGCCTGTGACCTCGATTAGGGCGTCAATGCCTTCGGCTTGGCACAACAGCATCGCGTCTTCGGTGACAGCACACTGACCTTGGGCGATCGCCGCTTCTAAATCAGCTACGGTGTTTACCACGCGAACATCGGTGATACCTGCTTCGGTGTAAGCGCGTCTGGCTCCGTCCAGGTTGCGGTTAAAGATGGCAACCAATTCCATCCCTGGCACTGAGTTAGCAATTTGGTTGGCAATGCCTCGACCCATGAATCCAGCCCCGATCATGCCGACTCGGACGGGGTTGCCTGCTTCAGCGCGGGCTTGTAACGCGCGATCGACAATAATCATGCTTGTGCTCCTACCATTACCGTTTCAAACAAGGGCCAAGATTGGTCTTTTTCCGAAATTTCCGTGACGGGCAAGGGCCACTCAATGTTAAAGACAGGGTCGTTATACCGCAGACCTTTCTCATAGCCCGGAGTATAAAACTCACCTACCTGGTAAATCACCTCCGCGCCATCGGTCAGCGCTTGATAGCCGTGGGCAAACATTTCTGGCACATACAGCGCCCGACGATTTTCCGCACTCAATTCAATGCCGAAGTGAGCCAAATAGGTGGGAGAGTCCGGACGCATATCGATGATGACGTCGTAGATGGCTCCTTGAGTACAGCGAATCAGCTTAGTTTCAGCAGCGGGAGGGGTTTGGTAATGCATCCCTCGCAATGTCCCCTGCTTATGGTTGTAGGAGAGATTGCACTGAGCCACAGTGGGCTTGAGTCCGTGGTCTTCAAACTCTTTGGCGCAGAAGGTGCGAGCGAAGAAACCGCGATGGTCGTTGCGGTGTTCTAAGTCAATAACAAAGGCACCCTTGAGTGGCGTTTCGGTAAATAGCATTACTGTCTCCAGAAGAAATCTAAATCAATTTGCTGCGTCCGCAGGAGATATTCCAGCTGTTTTAGGCGAGTGAAGCCTCTAGATAGGAAGGTGGCTTCATCCATGTCGATTTGGTTAAACAAATCAAACAGTTGTTGGGCACCACGTCGGGCATCCCACTCACACTTAAAGCCAGGAAGGATGGAGTTAATTTTCTCGAAGGAGACGCGGTAGCTGCGGTTATCCGCCACATTGGCTCCAAAGCTGAGCTGACAGCCTGTAAAGATCTCCGCCACAATTTCCGCAATCTCTTTCACACGGTAATTATGAGCCGTATCTCCGACGTTAAAGATCTGGTTGTGGATAATATCGCGCGGAGCTTCTAGGACACAGAGAAGGGCTTTGGCAATGTCTAGGGCATGTACTAGAGGTCGCCAGGGAGTGCCATCACTGATCATCTTGATCTCTTTAGTCGTCCAAGCTAGACCCGCCAGGTTGTTCAGCACAATGTCAAAGCGCATCCGGGGAGAAGCTCCGAAGGCCGTGGCGTTCCGCATGAAGGTGGGGGAGAAGTTGTCGTCTGCCATCGGCTGCAAGTCCCGCTCTACCAAAGTTTTGCAGATGGCGTAAGCGGTTTGAGGATTCACTTCCGACTCCTCCGTAACATCTTGACCCGTTGCCACTCCGTAGACGCTGCAAGAAGACATATAGATAAAGCGACGTACACCAGCGGCTTTTGCCAGTTCTGCTAAGCGCACAGAGCCTTTGTGGTTGATGTCATAGGTGATGTTGGGCGAGAGTTGCCCGGTGGGGTCGTTGGACAGTTCCGCCATATGAACCACTGCATCTACGCCTTGGAGATCTTCAGCGGTGATGTGACGGATATCCTTATTGAGGGTTTTGGCAGTGAGGTCGGTAGCGTTGTAGAGCCAGCCAACCTTGTAATATCCAGTGTCTACGCCAATCACTTCGTGGCCGTGCTTCATTAACAGCGGCGCAAACAGGGAGCCGAGATATCCTTCTGTGCCAGTGACCAATACTTTCATGGGTGTCGAAATCCTATACGCTTAACGCTGCCTGAAGATGTTGCGGTTGGGGAATTTGAGCGGCGATCGCTTTACCAATTTCTAAAGAAGAGGTAGCCGCCGGAGAAGGAGCATTGCAGACATGGATGGAATTGGGACCAGGGATAATCAGAAAATCATCCACTAGTTTCCCGTCATCCATCAGGGCTTGTGCTCGAACACCAGCATGGGTAGGAATCAAATCCTCGGAGCGCACTTCCGGAATCAGCTTTTGCAAACTACGGACAAAGGCAGCTTTGCTAAAGGAGCGAATAATCTCCTGAATCCCTTCATCCGCATGTTTAGCGGCTAGCTTCCAGAAAGCAGGATAGGTCATGACTTCGGCAAAATCCCGCAAGTCAAAATCGGTTTTCTTGTATCCTTCGCGCTTGAGGCTCAGAACCGCGTTGGGGCCAGCATGGACGGTGCCGTCAATCATCTTGGTGAAGTGAACCCCCAAGAACGGAAACGCTGGATTAGGGACGGGATAGATTAGCGTTTTGACCAAGGAGCGCTTTTCTGGCACCAGTTCGTAATACTCACCCCGGAACGGCACAATCTTAGCTTTCGGGTCGGCTTGGCCCATTCTGGCAACGCGATCGCTATGCAGCCCCGCACAATTCACCACAAACCGAGTCTCGAATTCTCCTTGATTGGTTTCGAGGACTTGGCGATCGCCTGCCTGGACAATCTTGGTCACTTTAGTATTCAGCCGTAGGTCACCACCCTGGAGCCGAATCAGCTCGACATACTTGAGGCAAACCTGCTTATAGCTGACAATGCCCGTCGTGGGAACACGAATCCCTGCAATGCAGCTCACATGCGGCTCAACTTCCCGGACTTCCTCAGCCGTGATCTTAGTGACATTCAAGCCATTCTCTAAACCGCGTTGGTAGAGATTTTCCAGCCGAGGAAGTTCGCTCTCATCCGTGGCGACAATTACCTTGCCACAAACTTCGTGAGCGATGCCGTGCTCTTGGCAAAACTCCACCATCGAGCGGCTACCATCTCGACAGAATTTTGATTTAAAGCTGCCTGGTTTGTAATAGATGCCAGAGTGGATGACTCCACTGTTATTGCCTGTTTGGTGAAAGGCCCAATTACTTTCTTTTTCTAAAACTAAAATCTTGGCATCTGGATATTTTCGGCCTAATGCCATCCCGGTAGAAAGGCCAGCAATGCCGCCGCCAATTATCGCGAAATCATACATAAAGCTACTTGCCCCTGAGCTGAGCCTTTAACGTCTGTATCTGTAAGGTAAGCAGTGGCTACCACACTTTCCAAGGAGCCTTACCACTCTTCCACAGCTCTTCTAGATATTGCTTGTCGCGCAGCGTATCCATCGGTTGCCAAAACCCATTGTGTCTGTAAGCGGAAAGCTCTCCATCGGAAGCCAGCTTCTGGAGCGGCTCTTTTTCCCAAACTGCCGAGTCCCCGTAGATGTAGTCAATCACTTCTGGCTCTAAAACAAAATAGCCACCATTAATCCAAGCGCCATCCCCTTCCGGCTTCTCCTGAAAACTCTCAATTTTGTTTTGCTCTGAACCTAAGCAAATGGCACCAAAGCGTCCGGGTGGTTGGGTAGCAGTTAGGGTAGCTAGGGTTTTTTGGGACTTATGAAACTCCACTAACTCTTGCACATTGACATTACTGACGCCATCGCCATAAGTAAAGCAAAAGGTCTCGTTACCAATGTGCTCTCTCACCCGTCTCAGTCGCCCGCCCGTAAGCGTTTCCTCTCCGGTATCTACCAAGGTCACCCGCCAAGGCTCGGCATAGCCACAATGCACGTTCATTTGGTTAAACCGCATGTCAAATGTGACATCGGACATGTGTAAAAAATAGTTGGCGAAATACTCTTTAATCACGTAGCCTTTATAGCCACAGCAAATGATGAAGTCATTGATGCCATGAGCTGAGTAAGTCTTCATAATGTGCCAGAGGATAGGCCGACCACCAATTTCCACCATCGGTTTGGGCTTAATGGTCGTTTCCTCGCTGAGACGAGTTCCGAGTCCGCCAGCCAGTATCACGGCTTTCATAGGGTAACCCCGTAGTTTTCAAGAAGACTAGTTGGTATTTTTTATACTTTCACGTAAGCCGAGGAGCGTTGAGGCGGGAACAAGTACCAGAAGCCTATGCCTCTACGTAGTAATACTAGTCAAAGGTTAAGCCATAAACTGTAAAAATCCGATAAACCAGGGCATTATTTATGTAAAAACTCAAAGAAACCATTTACACAAGCTCGTAATTTTATGTAGAACCTATAGTGGTCGCCCCAACTTGAAACACTCTCACAAGGTGATTGTTGAATGTTAATTGATGCGCGCACCCTGCCTGCAGGCACGACAATTGAATCTGATATCTGCATTATTGGTGCTGGACCCGCAGGGATTACCCTGGCACGCGAATTTATGGGACAGGACTTTCGCGTTTGCCTGCTAGAGAGTGGTGGTGCTGAGTCTGATCAAGCTACGCAGTCTCTGTGCCAAGGGGAGAACAGCGGTGACCTGTATCAAGACTTGTGTAAGTCGCGCCATCGTCAATTTGGTGGGACAGCCAATGAGTGGCATATCACCATTACGCCAGAAGAAATCGGTGGGCGTTGTGGCCCTTTAGAGGCGATCGATTTTGAAAAGCGGGACGGCATTCCCTATACGGGCTGGCCTTTCGATCGCGCCTACTTAGACCCCTTCTATCAAAGAGCCCAGCAGCTTTGTCAGATGGGGCCGTTTGCTTACAGTGCTAACGCCTGGGAAGACGATAAAAACCCTCGCCTACCGTTTCTAGATGGCAAGGTAGCGACGACGGTTTATCAATTTACGCCTCGTGGTGCGTTCACGCAGGAATACCAGGAAGAACTGCGACGAGCTGACAATATCACTACTTATCTCCACGCCAATGTAGTAGACATTGAAACCAATGAAGTCGCGAAAACCGTGACTCGTGTGCAAGTGGCTTGTTTAGAAGGCGATTGCTTTTGGGTGAGCGCCAAACTATTTATTCTAGCTACAGGCGGGATTGAGAATGCGCGATTAATGCTGCTAGCAAATGAGACTCAGAACGTGGGCTTGGGCAACCAGAACGACCTAGTAGGGCGATTCTTTATGGATCATCCTGGTCTCAGCTACATGTTTTTCCCTAATCAACGACAAATCTTTAACTCCACTGCTCTGTACGACTTGCGCCGAGTTAAAGGAACTGCAATCAAGGGAAAACTGGTGCTGACGGAAGAAGTTAAGCGTCAGGAGAAACTGCTAAATAGCGGCGCATTGATTCATCCCAGACCTAAAGGTTTCCGTTCTCAGGCTGTGAGTTCTCTGAAAACGCTACTCTCCTCCGCTCGAAAAGCCCAAGTTCCCTCCCAACCTTTCAAGCACTTAGGCAATGTGGTCAACGGAGCGGATGAGCTAGCTCTCTCTACTTATCGACGGCTGAGAAAGATTCAGCCGATCCTGCCAAATGATATTGAGGGCGGTTGGTCGCATCTTCCCCACAAAGAAAAGCAGTTCGCGTCTTTCCAGATTAGCCAGATGATCGAGCAGGCTCCGAATCCCGATAGCCGCGTCCTGCTCAGCGATGAGCGCGATCGCCTAGGTCGTAGACAGGTCAAACTGCATTGGAGTTGGCATGAGCTAGATGTCTACAGCGTCAAACGCACTTATGAAATTCTGGATGCAGAGCTGAGAAGGTCAGGTATTGGCAGATTAGAGAGCGATTGGCAGTTTGAAGGCAAAGATCTAACCGATACCAGCGCCCACCACCACATCGGCACCACCCGGATGCACGACGACCCCAAGCAAGGCGTAGTAGATGCCAATTGCCAAGTGCATGGCATGTCAAATCTGTTTGTAGCAGGAAGTTCTGTGTTTCCGACGGGTGGCTACGTCAATCCCACCCTCACCATCATCGCTCTAGCGCTGCGCTTGGCTGATCATGTGAAGCAACAGATGGCTGCCCAAATGGCAACGATTAACTAACCAAAAAGGCTACTCCTGCTACTTGGAAGAGCTTGTAGCTTGTAACATCTAGTACTAGTCAGGAAGCTTGGGAAGTATTTCCAGGTTAGTTTATTGATGACGACAATATCAGGGGATGCAATCGGTCTATGTCTATATGTAATCCTCAACCACCGATATCACAGTGAACCAACTATTCTCCGTCACCTTTGCAATTTCACTACTGGTCAATATTCTTGGCTTTTTATTAGGAATCTGGCTATTAGCTAGAAAAGGAGGTCTGCCTCACACATTTACAAAGCTTCCTTTCATTCCACAACCAAAGCTTAAAAATCCAATTGTTTATCCAATCCGCTATTTTTATCGCAGAAGTCTCTTTGAGGTTCTACCTGCTTCCGCAGATAAGGTGATTTTCTTAGGAGATAGCAATGTAGAGAACTGTGAGTGGGCAGAGCTCTTCAATAATCCTAATCTGATCAATCGTGGCTTAGGTGGTGAGACCACAGAAGGGCTTTTGACTCGCTTAGCAGATGTTTTGAAATGCCATCCATCTAAACTATTTGTCATGGTTGGCGTAAATGACTTTAATGCGGGATTATCTGCAGAGCAAATAATCTATAACTATCGCAGAATTCTTCAAGAGACCAAAGCGAAAACACCTCAGACCCAAGTGTTTGTCCAAAGCGTTCTACCAGTTAACAAAAACTTCGATCATAAGAAGGTTAAAGCCAACAATAAAACCATCATTGAGTTTAATTCAAAGCTACAGGCACTAGCTGAAGAGTTTTCTTACCAGTACGTAGACTTATTTCCAGCTCTTGCAAATGATTCGAATCAATTAGACCAGCAGTACACATTAGATGGCATCCATTTGACTGGCTTGGGTTATCTAGCTTGGAAACAAGTCATTCAGCAGTGGCTCACAGAGTCAACCAAACCTTCGACCCCAGTATAGCCTAAGGATCTCAATTGTCTCCAACGAGCATTTCCACCATTGGTACTGGGTACTTTTGTCGTTGACCAATTACCTTAGCAGGAACTCCTAGCGCGATCGAGTAGGGAGGGATATCCTTCGTCACCACCGCACCTGCTCCAATAACGCTGCCCTGGCCGATCGTAACTCCATCGATGACCTTCACCCCCGCTCCTAGCCAACAATCATCTCCGATCGCGATGCCCTGACAAGTCAAACCTTGTTCCCGAATCTTGCAATTTGGATCAGCAAAGATATGATTGTTGGCATAGATTCCAACATGAGAGGCAATTAAGCAATCCTTGCCAATCGTGATTGAGCCAGGACCATGAATACAAGTGTAAGGATTCACAACCGTATGTTCGCCAATTTCGATCTGGCAATTATCTCCAGTCGTACGAATATCTACGCCCCTATCCAAGTGAACCCAATCTGCCAAAGAAATACGGTTATTTTGGCCTTTGCTATCCACTCGGACACCCCGCTGAATGCTGACTCGATTACCTACTTCAATGCAGTCAGCCCCAACAAATTCGGCTCCCGGTCGAATAAACACTAGGCTGCCCAGTTTGGCAAAAATGGAGTGATAGAGCTTTTGGCGTAGGGAGAAACCGGGAGACAACGGCACCCAACCTACAAGCGCGGTGATAAAGGCCTCTTGCCGGTGCGATCGCTGAGCAGTAGATGGAGCAGAGTCGGCATTCATAATCTTGACCTTAAAGTTTAAAGCAAGTCAGAGGAGGAAGAAGCCCAGTTAAATTAGAGGCTGAGCTATTCTCGAATTAATTGAGTAATCAGCGATCGCAGATCCCCCTGATGATCGCCTCGACGGAAATCTTGCATCAACTTTTGAGCGCGTCGGACTTTGCGTTTAGCTCTCTCCCCCAGAGTCCGTTGCTTCGCCAGCCAGTTGTAATATTTTTCTTGAATGGCTTTATCCGCCTGGACATCCCGAATCACAAATTCCGGATGCTTTAAAGGAAATGGTATGGATTGCACAGGCATCGCCGCTCGCCAATCAAAGCTGTCTTTGGTATGCGTCGATTCGTTACCAAAACCAATGTTAGAGACCAGATTTACATGGGGAACGATGCTAAGACCGCTTTGAATCCAGCAGTTCAAAACCCATTGATCATCCCAAGTGTCAAACCCGTTGTAGGTCCGCTCGAAGGCTCGGCTCCAATGGTTTGCCGTCTGCTCATCTCCTAGGCAATCCACCAACCAACCAGAATCGCGGATTTCTGGCCAGAGTTTCATGTTCACATCGTAGTGCTGCCAAGCGCGCCGCCAGGTAGCCCAACCCCACAGGAGGTTGTAGTGAGAGAAAGAGTAACTATACTGCGATCGCGATCGCTGCACCTGATAACTGGTACCCGCAATACTCGCCACTCTTTCATCGTCTTGATAGCGATCTAATAACTCATCACAGAATCGAAAAAAAGTCGGATCTGGCACACAATCATCTTCTAAAACAATGGCGCGATCGACCGTCTCAAACACCCAATCTAAGCCGCTGGCTATCCGATCTTTACAGCTCAAAAAACTATCCGCATAGTTTTTGAACACCTGACAATCCCAGTCAACTCGGTCAATAATAGCGCGAGTTTCCGCACATTTCTCCGCTTCACCCGGTTGATCGGGACGAGGGGCGTTAGCGATCACTAATAGTTGAGGTGGCTTCGCTTTGCGAATTGCCTCAAACACTTTCTCTGTCGTACTAGGCCGCTTGTAAATTAAGAGAGCAATGGGTGTTTTCAAAGACCAATCAGCCATTACAGGTTCCACCAATCATGATTCAGGTCAACTGAGTTTACGTAACCAATTAATACTGAAGAAACATCGCTGAGGTTTAGATACCCTTCTCAGGAGAATCAACTTCATAAAATCTAAGCCTTCCCTACCCACTTTTAGCTAGGACGCTATCGTAAATAGCCTCCAGCTTGGCTGTATTGTGCTTTAAGTTGAAATGTTGGATGATGCGCTGTCTACCCGCAGCCGCAAAGCGCTGCCGCAATTGGGTTTCTTGCAACAAAGTCAACAGATACTTAGCTAATGTCTCCCAGTCTCCTTCTGGAGCAAGAAACCCTGTTTCGCCGTGGGCGACTGCTTCAGGCACACCTCCCGTAGCAAAGCTCACCACAGGCAATTCCATTGCTTGAGCTTCGGCAAATACCATGCCAAACCCTTCTGCATCTCCGGTGCGAGCAGTAATACTAGGCACGCTAAAAACGGCTGCCCGGTTCATCCAGCCTTGTACTGCTTCTGGAGACTGAGCTCCTAAAAAGCGATAGTGTTTGAGTAAGTTGTCAGCTTGTTGCTCCAAAGTAGAACGCAAAGGGCCATCACCAATCACCACGAGTTCCACAGTGGGCAGGGTAGTTTGGACTTGGGCGATCGCTCGAATGAGATGCCCACAGCCTTTTTTCTCTACCAAGCGGCCCACAAACAAAACCACAGGTTCACGGGCGATCGCTGGGTTCGGAGTAAATTTGTCTACATCCACGCCGATGTAGTGAACTGTGACTTTCTCGGCTGGGCAGCCTTTTTTAATCAATTGCTCGCGGATAAACTCCGAGACCGCAATCACACAAGCAGCTTCGGCAAATAACTGGCCCCGCCTGCTGACATAGAGGTCTCGAAAAAATTGCCCACGCTTAAATAGAAAGTCCAGTGGATTAACCCGCACCTGACCTGAGGGGTGGCGATCCATACCTGTAGCGTCATTGCCGTGAAATGTCACAACTAGAGGCAAGCCTAGTTTTCTGGCGAGGAATAGGCCCCAAATACCATCAATGCCAAAGTGGGCATGAATTAAGTGAGCCGATAATTTTTGCAGCGATCGCAACCATTGCGACTCGACTATCCCACCCAATTTGAGCGCCATCTTCCAGAATGCAGGGGAGGAAACGCGATCGCTTAAGGTAAGGCTTCTGTCAGGTGGGATTAAAGCTGCCGCATTAGTAGTGCGTGAGGTGCCTACGTAAAAACCCGTGTAGGCAGTCAAACTTTCCACCTGAGCAGGAATAAAGGTTTCCGAGTAGGGAAGTAGCAGATCCCGATAGATGATTACTCTTCTCTGCATTACGTGGACTCCAAGTCGCAGACCCCTACTCTGCAATTAAATCGGTAATCTTGCGCAACTGGCTATGACTCGACCCATCAACCTGGCAATTTTTAACAAAACTGCCCCTCTCTGTCAGGTTTATGTGAAGCGATGTAGCGATCGGCACCATGAAGTTGCCTGGAGCGATCGCCAAACTGTCAGCTTAAGTAGCACTCCCTTACGGCTTAGTGGCACTCAACTTAAGCAGACCAACCCATCGACTTTGAAATGTGGTTTCAGTTAGACCGAGGTAGAAAGAGAGTCAGGGCATTTACTTGCTGCTTTCACCTCTAAGTACTTTTCCCGCCAAAGGAAGAAAGGACTAATCAAAATTCCTAGCAGTAGCTCCATTTCACAAGCGGCAACTACATCGGTTTTAATCACTGGGTAGTACTTGATGAAGTGCAGCAACAGCTTACGCACATCATTGGCTAGGTAAATCGGGAAGGCAAAGGGTCTTTGCCAAGGCTTGAAGCCAATCATCCGAATGTGGTGGCGACCTAACCCCGCCCCTCGACACAAGTTGAGCAAATAAGCTTTTTCTAAACGAGACTTAGGAATCTCGTGATAAATACACATGGCTGGGTTATGCCAAATTTCCCAACCTCCCCGCCTGAGATAAGCCAGGGCTTCAATATCTTCACTTTTAGCAGATAGGGATGTACCGACAGGACCCCGTAATAGCAGGCGTGAAGGCACATTCTCTAACCAAGCTTGCTTACGCACTACTAGTCCTGCGCCAGGAGGCAGAACCTTGGTGTTGTACCGAAATACCTGCTGACCCCGGTCAATAATGGCTAAGAACGCCGCAATTCGTTCAAAGTTTTGGGGAGGCGCGACTTCAAAGTTGCCTCGAATCTGACCACCATAAGCTCCGGCTTGGGGGTGCTGTTGGCCAAAAGCACAGGCTTTCGCTACCCAATCTGGAGTGGGTAGATTGTCGTCGTCTAAAAACCCAATGAAGGTGCCTTGAGCTTCGCGAATCGCCCGCTGTCTAGCAAATGCTGCACCTTGCTCCGCTTCAAAGGCATATCTGATCGGATAAGCTTGGGGCCAGTTGGCTTGGTAAGCTTGAACAACCTTTTTAGTGTTATCGCTGCTGTTATTATCAACAATCACCACTTCCCAGGAGAAGTCCTCGGTTCCCACCTGCGATCGCAATCGATCCAAAAGAGCAGGCAGACGCTTTTCCCCGTTATAAGTGCGTATGGCGACAGTAAAGTCAATCATATGGTTTGCGATCGCTCTAGGTATTCCTGTCTCAACTTAGGTGGAACCTTTCAGCCTGATGCTGGCTAGCCCCTAGTTCATCCGTTGCTCCCCAAAATATTGGGCCGAATTAAAAGTGAATTAAGTATGTGTAATTCAATACTTATCTGTGGAAACCACGTAAGCCAGGGTTTTGCGATGAGATAGTTAACTCCATTAGCAAATTCTAGATCTGTTTAAGGTACTTAATATCCCTCTAAAAGTATATTCGGGCTTACGTAAATCTGCGGAGCACAAATGCAACTATATTCCAGATGTTTCAGGCACTGCTATTCATAGGGTGGCATCTTCATGCCAAATTTAAACTAGCAGCTTAGTTCCGGGATCAATATAAAGCTTAAGTAAGAATTCCTAGCTTAGGCGATCGCGCTGTTAGTTCTTGTGATATCCCACCCCTAGCAAATTTCGCTTGATAAATATGGTGCTGGGATTGCAGCTGCTACCTGAACAAAGACTACCCCCGATTGGGTGAGAGTTTTTTAGATACGGCCTAAAAAACTCCCATCGTAGGTTGCCCAGGTTTACCGAGGGTTTTGACAGCCCAAGTCGTTCAGTGCTGCGATCGCGATAGTCGGGTTAAGCAATGACCCAGTTGACTAAAGTGCGAACCCCGTAGCCAGTAGCTCCAGCGCTGTTGTAGCCGTTTTCTTTGTCTGCCCAGACAGGGCCAGCAACATCTAGGTGAGCCCACGGCGTTTCTTTCACAAACTGTTTTAGGAAGAGGGCAGCGGTAATGGAGCCACCAGGACGAGGACCCGTATTTTTCATGTCTGCGATCATCGATTTCAGACCATCAAAATATTTTTCTTCCATTGGCATTTGCCAGAGCTTTTCGCCAGCGGATTCAGCCGCGTTTAGTAGCTCCGAAGCCAAGGTATCGTCACTACTCCAGAGACCCGCAATATCATCACCCAGGGCAACGACACAGGCTCCGGTGAGGGTAGCCAAATCGACGATCGCATCTACATCGAGTTTTTCGGTAAACACCAGAGCATCGGCTAGGGTGAGACGACCTTCCGCGTCGGTGTTGTTCACTTCAATGGTTTTGCCATTGGAGGCAGTCAGCACATCCCCAGGACGTAAGGCTCGACCGCTGATCATATTCTCAGTTGCGGCGCTGATGAAATGCACTTCTACATCGGGTTGAATTTGAGCGATCGCCTTAGCAGCTCCCAGAGTAGCCCCTGCTCCCCCCATATCGGTTTTCATCATTTCAATGCCACTTCCTGCCCCTTTAATATTGAGGCCGCCAGAGTCAAAGGTGAGTCCTTTACCCACGATCGCGACTTTGCGCCGAGGAGTGCCGTTAGGCTTGTAGGTGAGGTGAATGAACTTGGGCGGAATATCAGAAGCTCTAGCCACGCCGAGGAAGGCTCCCATACCCAGTTTTTCGCAGTCTTCCTGCTCTAGAATCTCAATTTCTAGGCCGTATTCTTGGGCGATCGATTGAGCCGTTTCCGCCATCGTAATCGAAGTCACCACATTGGGAGGAGCAGCGACCAGTTCTCGCGCCAGGATAACCCCAGAACAGATTTGTTGTGCCCGCTGAATGGCTGTGCTTTGGTCGCTCACACCCAAAATTTCAATGTGTGCTAATTGGGAGTTTTTGTCTTCCGACTCTGACTTAAAGCGATTGTCTTGATAAGCCGCTAGTTCCGCCCCTTCGGCGATCGCTTGGGCACTGGCTTCAGGTTGGCCATGCCACACCGGAAAGTGTATGGCTAAAGTTTTACCCTTTTCTTTTCTGGCTTGCCGCACACTCACCGCTGCCGCCCGTCGCAAGCTCTCTAGCTTTAAGGAGTCCGGTTTCCCTAAGCCTACTAAAAGCACTTTACGAATGGCACTGCCACCCCCTACACGAGTCAGGGCGCTGCTCCCTTCTTTCCCTTTAAATTCAGCTTCAGCAATTAATTCTTTGAGGGTGCCTGCGAGTTTCTCATCTAAGGTCGCCAGATCACCCGTCAGTTCCACCTCATCTTCAAACAACCCTAGAGCTAAAATGTCTCCCGCCCAGTTTAAGCATGAGGTATCTGTCGCACGAACATCCATCCCTTCTTGTCCTTATCAATCAAAGACTTCTCTTCTCTTCAGGCTACTAGTTAGGAGGGAAAATTTTTGGAGTTAGGCTCAAAAAAGTGCTGATTTTTGGCTGACTTTTGGCTAATTGGCAGAGGGCTTTGGCACAATTGTCGGATCTGAAAAGATTTCTGTGTTTAAAAGAACAAGACCTAGGGCGGAAACTTAACTAAAAATGCTAGAGTCTCATGGGATTCGGTCCAAATCTTCAAGCGAGGACGCATGCTAAAGCAACGAAGCACGCAAGTTTCTTTGGCCATTGGCGCAGGGCTGTGTGCTTTGCTACTAGGGGCGACGTTGTCGGTGACGACCCGTGGGTTTACGCGCAAGTGGCATTGGATTCAACCGCAGCCCGCGTCTGTGCCCGTGGGAAACCAAGCAGTAGATTCTGCCATCCCTGCCTTGACGGGGCTATCTCCAGCCCAACGAGCCACCAAGCTGGAGGCGATCGCTCAAGGCAAGAATGAGGTCGATCGCGCTCGGGCTCGCTATTTGCTTGCTAGCGACTTGATTCAGCAGCGCCAAGGAGAGCAAGCCCTAAAGTGGCTGCAAGACTTGGAATCCGATTATCCAACGCTCGCGCCCTACATTGTCTTTAAACGCGCCCAAGCTTATACCCTCAGCGGCAATCTTGCCCAAGCAGAAGCAACTTGGAAAGCCTTGTTGCAGAAGTATTCAGATCACCCGGTTTCAGCCGAAGCATTATCCGCTTTGGGGCGTCAGAATCGGCAGTATTGGGACCAAGCGATCGCCAAGTTTCCGACTTATCCCCAGACTCAAGACATTATTCGGCAACGCCTACGCCAAAATCCCAGTCAGCCAGAACTCCTGTTGATTTTGGCTAAATATGGGGTTAATGCGCCAGGCATCGTCCCCGTGCTCAATCGGCTCACCGAAAACGCCAGCTTTAGCGCTCAACTGCAACCCGAAGACTGGGAAGCGATCGCCTTTAACTATTGGGAACAGCAAGAATATGGCAAAGCCGCAGAAGCTTATGCCCGTGCCCCCCGAACTTCCCTTAATGCTTACCGGGTTGGGCGTGGTTTACAACTCAGTGGGCTAGAATCTCAGGCTTATCGAGCTTACCAACTGCTAGTCATTGCTTTCCCGAAGTCAGAGGAAACAGCAACAGCATTGATTCGCATGGCTAAGCTGACACCCAAGCCCATTGATGGCATTCCTTATCTAGATCGAATCATTAGCCAATTTCCCGATCATGCGGCAGAAGCACTCATGGTCAAAGCCGATATTCTAGAAAGTCTCAATAGCGGTAAATCAGCCGCTCAAGCTCGCCAATCCGTTTTAACTCAGTATCCTAAATCAAACGCTGCCGCCGAAATCCGCTGGAAACAAGCCCAACGTCAAGCCGCTACCAGAAACTTTTTAGCTGCTTGGCAGTGGGCAGAACCGATCACCAAATACAATTCCGAGAGTGAATTCGCTCCAGAAGCCGCTTATTGGGTAGGTAAATGGGCGAGTCAAATTGGACAAGAACAGGATGCCAAAACTGCCTTTGAGTATGTATTAGCCAGGTATCCGGAGTCCTACTACGCTTGGCGTTCTGCGGTGCAACTCGGCTGGAATGTAGGTGATTTTGACAGCGTCCGTCAATTCCAGCCTCAAGTGGTACGCTCTAGCCAACCCACCCCCTTACCCGTAGGTTCGGCTACCTTGCAAGAGTTGTATCAACTGGGACAAAGTCAGGATGCTTGGGCGCTGTGGCAAGTGGAGCTTAAAACCCCAACGAAGCCAACTGTAGCCGAGCAATTCACTGATGGGGTGTTGCGCTTGGGGGTAGGCGACCATCTAGATGGCATTTTTATGGTGTCGAGCTTGGCTTGGCGCGAAAAACCGGAGGAGCGATCGCAGTATCAAAACTTGAAGCAACAACCCGCCTTCTGGCAAGCGCTCTATCCTTTTCCTTTCTTACAACCCATCGAAGCTTGGTCACAAGAACGGCAGCTCAATCCTCTACTAGTTACGGCCTTAATTCGTCAAGAATCCCGCTTTGAGCCAAAGATTCGTTCTGCCGTTGGGGCCGCTGGGTTGATGCAAGTCATGCCCGAAACGGCTGCTTGGATCGCCTCCCAAATTAAGCTGAAGCAGTACAAACTGGACAAACCTGAAGACAACATCAAGCTGGGCACCTGGTATTTGGCCTATACTCACCGCGAGTACGACAACAACTCGCTCTTTGCGGTTGCCAGTTACAATGCGGGTCCCGGTGCTGTGGCTGGTTGGGTAGATAAAAACACCTTTAGCGATCTCGATCAGTTTGTAGAAGCAATTCCCTACGGCGAAACCAAGGGCTACGTGAAGTCAGTATTTGAAAACTACTGGAACTATCTACGCCTCTATAATCCAGAAGTTTCTCAGCAGGTCGCTCAAGCTTCCAAAAATCACCAACCTGCATTCAAGTTCTCATTGAAATAGCTGACACAGAAATAGCTGACACAAAAAAGACACCTCTGTTGAAATGCTCAAACAGAGGTGTCTCACAGCCATGATTTGTGAATCGCTGCTTTAGAAGTTCATTTCAGCAGCTTGCACTTTCTCAACTTGCTTCTTCTTCAGGACAAGCATGATTTGAGAGAGGGTTACAGCAGCAAAGAAGGCAATCAATCCTTGAATGCGAGCAGGGCTTTGCAGCACGATTTCTGCGTCAACCTGACCGAAACCACCCACGTTAGGATCAGTCGTGAGCGCTTCACCCGCTTTGACTTCCTGACCTTCAGCCGCCACTAGCTCCGGACCCGCCGGAATATTGTCTACAGTTGTGTTGCCGTCTGCGGTTTGAATCGTGACCGCATAGCCGCCGCTTTCCGCCTTGGCAATTTGGGTGATTTTGCCTGTCACAGAAGCGTTGTAAATTGTGTTGTTGCTCTTGTCGCCTGTGGGATAAACCTGTCCACGACCCCGGTTGCCACCCACATTGATTTGGTACTTACCAAAATGCACAGACTTATCAGTATTGGGGTTGGGGGAGAGGACGGGGAAGGTCAGCTCTTGGTATTGCTCACCTGGCAGCGGCCCTACCACCACAATGTTGTCTTTTTCAGCACTGTAGGGTTGGAAGTAAAGCCCACCAATTTTTTCCTTCATCTCCTCTGGGATTCTGTCCTCAGGGGCGATCTTGAAGCCTTCGGGCAAGATCAACACAGCACCCACATTTAAAGGGCCTTTTTCACCGTTGCCCAGCACCTGTTGTACGTTGGTGTCGTAAGGAATTTTGACGACTGCTTCAAACACTGTGTCGGGTAGAACTGCTTGAGGCACTTCTACTTCAGTCCGCTTAGCGCCTAGGTGACAGTTGGCACAAACAATGCGTCCGGTGGCCTCACGAGGATTTTCGTAGGCTTGCTGCGCATAAACCGGATAAGCGGCAGCAGATTGGGGCAGTACCAGATCACTACCCAGGAAAATGGCGATCGCACTAATAGCGGCAAACGTAACGCGCCAGAGGTATCGCGGAGCGAATATCGCTGACAAAAAAGTTTTCTTCATCTGTAGTGAGTCTTCAATAGCAAAGGATCAGGCAGTCAATACACAAGACAGGATTCAACGTCTCACGATTGGTAAAAACGATCAATTCCTAGGACCACCAGGGGTCATCACCTGTACGGAAGTCAGTTTCGGTCCAAGGTGTAAAGGCAACTTTGTCATCCTGGACAGTCGCGTGAACTAAAGCGAGAGACAGTGGTGCTGGACCCCGGACTACCTTACCAGTGTTGTCGTACTGTGAACCATGACAGGGGCAGATAAACTTGTTTTCTCCGCTATTCCAGGGCACGACACAGCCCAAGTGAGTGCAGACCGCATTGATGCCGTAGCTAGCGAGCGCTTGATCGCCTTCCACCACGATATAAGTGGGGTCGCCTTTGAGACCTTGAGCTAAGGCGCGTTCACCAGTCTTGTGGCTGGACAGGAAATCACTCACGAGGATGTCATTGCCGAGCGCATCCTTCGCAGTAACACCACCACTACCGCTGCCACTAGATGGTGGGATGAAGTATTTGACCACAGGATAAAGTGCGCCCAAGGCTGTGCCTGTGACTGCACCAAACGTGAGGAAATTCATAAATTGGCGACGACCCATGCTAGGTACGTCTGCAGATCCAGAGACTTGAGCCATGACCTATGCTTACGTATGTGTTAAGTTATGTGTCTTAGCCAACAGTTTGGGCTAATCCTAGAACCCTGTTAACCCCGCATTTTTAAGTCTGTACGCCTAGACAGCAACCATATCGATAAGTGAGTCTAATGCAACAGGCACGGCGTTACAGTCCCTTCGAAGCAGCGGTTTTACCGCTTCATGGGTATTATTACATTTCTTGACGCTAGCATCATATCTGAGTCGGGGAGCGTCATTGCTATACGAAATGTAAACAGAAGGCTTGATTCTAGATCGGTTGATCCAGAGTAAATCATGACAGGACAAGATTTACATCAACTCATTCTCCGTAAATGGGGCCGCTCCTACGATGTCCAAGTGCGACGGACGCAGGGCAAAATCTTTGTTCAAGTCATGTGGAAGTATTTAGAGCAGGCTTCTTTCCCCCTCACAGAAGCTGAGTATTTTGCCCATTTGGAAACCATCAGCAGTTACTTAGAGGCTTGGGGTGGTTCCAGCCAAGTGCAGCAGTTTATTGAGCAGACTAAAGAGCGGCCTCGCTTAGGTAAGGCTGTGAGTATTCCCCTCGACTTAGGCGATCGCGCTTCTGAGTGGTTGCTAGAAGAATTTTAAGGCCAAAAACTTAATCTCACCCTTTTGAGTGATATTCGATCGCTCTCTAGACAGATGGATGATCTAAGCGATCGCGAAACACTAAGAACATCTAGTAGTTACAGCACAGTAATTTGTGTTCTTTATTACTAGGATGCCAAACATTGCAGGTTTCTAGAATTTTTCTGGAACCTATTTCGTAGTTATTAAGTCAATTTTTAAGCTTAAATTCTAAGTGTTATTAGACACCAAAACGTCTCAGTGGGCTTCACTAAATTACGGTGGCTTATTTAAGTATTTCATTAGTTTTTTAAAGCACATTCTTTATTAATAAGAACCTCAGCGCTCATAAGGTATTAATTTTTACGCGACTATATTTACTATTCAGGTATAAAAATATAAACATAACCTGAAACGCTTTTCTGGCAGGCGTTTTGGGAAATAATTGTATTTACGCTTTAATCAAATCAAGCTTGATTTCGTATTCATAAATTCACACTTCCTTTAAGGATTATTCTCCACACTTTACGGGTTCTATACGAAAATTCACAGGCATCCCTATTAGAGTCTGTAAATAGTAAACCTTCTTGGAAACTAACCTGCAATCCAGATTTCAAACGTCAAATAATTCAGGCTAGTAACTAGTAATGTTCCTGAATTGAGGCTTGATTAAATCTCAAGCGATCGCCTTCAGGTTTAGCTGCATGTTTCTGCCGTTTAATGATGTGTCTGCCTGATTTCAGAACCCACCAAAGCCTCTGTTGATTTGTTTTTTAAGCTACTTGAGAACCACCTGACTCCTCACACTCAGGGTTCCTTGATAGTTGTTGACTCACCCAGTCCTGCCCTCTCGTCACTCAAAGAGCCTCCATGGTAAAAACCCCAACTAAGCCCCTTGGCTTCCAAGAGTTCGTTGCAGTTCCCCCAGATGCCGATTACAGGTTGCCTGACTTCACGAAAAAGCAGCGAGGGCGGCAGGTCTGTGGAAAGGTCGCAGAAATGTCAATTGTCGGTGTAGTCGCTGAGCTAGCTGCTCTAATTTATGGAGCTAAGACAATTTTAAGTTCAAAACGATCGCACCAATAGAATCGACGGCACAGTGCTAACTCATCAATTCCTGTTTAGTCAAGGGTGATGCTGCTTTAGGGGCGACGCACTTACTTAACCCTCAAAATCAAACTTCTAGCGACCGAGCAGTTTTACGCAACCGATGCCACTAAAGTAAAGTCCCACAACCGCACCCCCTAAGAGGCTTTGTGTCAGCGGATCGGTGGAGGGGGTCAGAACGGCACCGAGAATGGCAGCGCCTAGAATGACATATCGCCAACCTGAGAGCATTTGAGCTGAGGAGACGATACCGATTAGACCCAGCAGTAATTGGATCACGGGAATCTGAAAGGCTAGACCTGTGCTAAACAGCAGCAGCAGGACAAATTCGAAGTAGCGATCGATAGACCAAAGCTGCTCCACGACATCTGCGCCGTAGTTAATGAAGAAGTTAAGGGCAGCGGGAATCAGGGCGATGTAGGCAAAAGCAAGACCTGCCGCAAACAGGACACTGGAACCCAGCACAATCGGCCCAATGAATCGTCGTTCACGCCGAGTTAAACCGGGCAAAACAAACTGAATAATTTGGTAGAGGATGAAGGGACTGGCCACTAGCAAACCGCTGTAACCCGCAACTTTGATGGAGACAAAAAAGTATTCGCCTGGAGCGAGTTGCAGAAATTTGACCCCTTGAGCAGGAACTTCAAGTAACTGGACGATGGGCTTGACTGCGGCGAAGCAACCGATAATCCCTATGACTGCGGCAATTAGGGAGTAGAAGATCCGTTGCCGCAACTCTTCTAAGTGATCGAACAAAGACATTTCGACTTCGTCGGGTAATTCGTCGAAATAATCGGGTTCGTCTTCACTAGCGGGGGGGTTGGGTGCAACGCTCAGGTCTTGTGAGGCTGCGGGGTCTGAATTCAGGTCCAAACGCTGCTCGGATGCAGTCTCTAGTTCTGAGGGAGCCGTCATGGGTTTGCGTCAGTTCAGGGTTTGTTGACTATTGTATCTGGTGTCTCTGGGTGATTCGTCTGTGACACTCTGGGGTTGTAAGTAATGATTTATCAGAAATCCGAGCCTTGGGGGCACTCGCCCCCAAACCCCCGCTGAGGGACGGTTGCGTCCCCCAGACCCCCTGCAAACGAACGTAAGTGTGGGTGTTTCGAGTCTTTCTTGTTTCTAACTCTAACTTCTGGCTCCTGACTTCCAACTCCTTACTTTCATCCCTCATCTTTCATCTCTCATCCCTCATCTTTCATCTCTCATCCCTCATCCCTCATCCCTCATCCCTCATCCTTTTCAACTCTGTCGGGTCATGAGCGGAAACGATTTCTACCGTACCTATCTGGTGTTGTTTCAGTTGGCGCAAGCGGTCTTGGTTGTGGAGGCGGGCTGGGTTATCGACTGCGCCAATTCGCTGAACTAAGGCTAGACCGAATGGGCAATGGTGATCGGTGGGGTGCATTTCTTGGTGGAAGTAGTAGGCGTCACCTACATGTAATAACCAGCCTGTTGGAGTTTGGACGGCGACGCCTGTATGTCCGTGAGTATGACCGAGGAGGGGGATGAGTAAGATTTCTGAGGGTAATCCAGTCAGTTCCTGAATGCACTCGAAGCCAAACCAGCGATCGCCTTGGATTTGATACCGTACCCAATCGGGATTATGTTGCCATTGCAAGGGGCGATAACGATAGCGATCGCGTCTGGTTTTGGGTTGGGTGGCGGCGAGGTATTCGGTATCGAGTAGATGCACTTTGGCTTGGGGAAAGTCAGCGATGCCGCCTGCGTGATCGAGGTCTAAATGGGTGAGGATGATATGCCGCACGTCATCGCGGGAGAAACCTAATTGCTCTACCTGATGAACTGCTGTTTCTTCTGGGATGAGTTGTGGCCCCGCTAAAAACAGGAAAGTATTGCTTAGTCTCTGTTGAGGTTCAGCAATGTCTCGTAAGCCTAAGCCAGTATCGACTAAAACTAAACCAGCCTCGGTTTCGATTAACAGGCAGTGGCTTACGATGGGGACACGGTGGAATAAACCGCCTTTACCACCGATTAATCGACCACCCAAGATACATTGCGTGGCACAGTTGAGGTGATGGATTTTCATGCCTTCAACCTAGCGTTTCGTTGATAGATCGGATCAGTTTTAAGGGGATGGCTGGTAGTCACGATTCTGGCATTGAGTAGACAGAATTGCTTGGACAACCGCTAGACTATGAGACAGTGCAAATGTACTCTGACTCTCCAGTAAATGAGTGTTGCATTGCCGTTTGAATGATCCCGTTGCAACTTAGCCTCAAAAATTTTCTCAGTTACCGCGAAGCGACTCTGGATTTTCGGGGTCTGCATACGGCTTGTGTCTGTGGCCCCAATGGGTCGGGGAAGTCTTCACTATTGGAAGCGATCGCTTGGTCGTTGTGGGGGCAAAGTCGCGCTAGCTCTGAGGATGACATTATTCACTTGGGTGAGAAGGAAGCTCAGGTGGATTTTACGTTTCAGAGTCATCAGCAGATCTATCGGGTGATTCGGACGCGATCGCGAGGGCAGGCGAGTTCTCTGGAGTTTCAGGTGGCGATCGCGGGACTAAATGGTGGCAGTGCAACCCCAATGTTTCGGCCTCTGACGGAGCGGGGGATGCGGGCGACGCAACAGTTGATCTTGGATCACCTGAAGCTGGACTATGAGACGTTTGTTAATTCTGCTTATTTGCGGCAGGGTCGTGCCGATGAGTTCATGCTGAAGCGGCCCAGTGAACGCAAGCAGATTTTGGCCGACTTGCTGAAGCTGGATCAGTATGATGAGTTGGCGGAGCAATCGAAGGATTTATCGCGGCAAGCCAAGGGGCAAATTGACTTACTAGAGCGCAGTTTGGAGTCGATTCAAGAGCAAGTGCAGCAACGAGAGGCGATCGCTCAAGAACAAGCGTTGCTGGAAGCAGATTTAGCGGCGATGCAGGCGACACAAACGGTGAACCAGGAGCAATTGCAGCAATTGCAGGCGATGCAACACCAGCGCCGCACTTGGGAACAACAACTGACTTGGCAGCAGCAGCAACAACGCAACCTCGGTCAGGATTATCGGCGGTTGCAGCAAGATCTACCCAGTGCTCAGCATCAGGAGCAGGAGTTGGCGGCACTTCTGGGGCAAGAGGAGGCGATCGCGGCAGGTTATGCGCAGTTTCAAAGTTTGCAAGCGCAAGAGGAGGAGCAATCGGCTAAGTTTCAGGCGCACCAGTCGGCGCAGACTCAGCGGCATCGCTTGCAGCAGCAGCAAGTGCAGCAGATTGGTGAAATTAAAGATCAACTGCGCCAAGTGGAAGCTCAGCTAGAGGCGTTGCGGCAACAAGATCAGGACGTGCAGCATGTCTTGAGCAAGGCGGCTGAGGTAGAAACTGCGATGGAGCGCTTACGGCAGGCCCGCGCTCGGCTGACAGAAATGGATCAGTTACAAACTCAAGTAGCGCCACTGCTCCAGCGCCAACACCAACTCCAAAGCCAGATTGAGCGCGCCCAAGACCGTCTCACCGCGCGTTTGGAAGAGTTGCGAACCACAGCGCGGCAGTTTCAAGCCCAGCAGGCTCGCCAACCAAAGTTACAGCAGGCGGTTCTGGAAGTGGCGGAGCAGATTGACTATCTAGAGAAACGGCAAGTTTACCAGCAACGGGTGCGGGAGAAGGGACTAGAACGGCGCAGTTTCTTGGAACGGTTGCAGGTACATCAGCGCGACTACGAAGTGCAACTGGCAGAACTAGAGAACAAAGTCCAACTGTTGCAGCAACCCAATGCGGCTTGCCCCCTCTGCGATCGCCCCCTAGATGAGCATCACTGGGAGTTGGTGCAGCAGAAAAATCAAGCGGAGCATCAGGAAATTATTGATCAGCTTTGGGTGGTGCGAGAGCAGCTCGCTGTCTCAGATCGTGAAATTCACGTGCTACGCCAGGAATATCGCGACTTAGACCGAGAACTGGCTGAGCACAAGAGTTTGCTGGAGCGACGGGGGCAACTGCAAGAGCAACTGCAAGTCAGCTTAGAGATGCAGGAAAAGCTGCAACAGGTGCTAGCGGAGCAGGAAAAGCTGCAACAAGCCCTGAGTGCAGGTCACTATGCTACCGAGCTTCAGGAAGAATTGGCGCTTTTGGAGCAGAGCTTGCAGCAGCTCAACTACGACGATCGCAACCATGCTTTAGCCAAGGGAGAGGCAGAACGCTGGCGCTGGGCGGAAATCAAGCAAGCGGAAATTAAGCAAGCCCAACGTCGCCAGGCCAACTTAGCGGCTCGTCAACCAGAGCTAGAAGCCCAAATCGCGACCCTACAACAGCAATTGGAGCAACAGCAAACCGATTCACCACTGCAACAGTCGATTAATGACCTTGATCAGGCGATCGCGGAAATTGGTTACGACTTGGAGCATCACAATGCCCTGCGAGTCCAGGTGCGCCAAGCCCAAGGGTGGCAGTTTCGCTATCAATCTCTGTGCCAAGCGCAGCAGCAGCAGCCGCAAGTGCAGCAACGCATCACCGAGCTAGAGGAATTGCTAGAGGGGCGATCGCAACAGCTCCAGCAGGCCACTACGCAACTGGATCAACTAGTCCAGCAGTTAGAGCAAATGGCTGATCCAGCTGAGCAAATTCGCGTCCTGGAGCAACAGATTCAACAGCAGCAAGCTCAACTCAATGGCCAAATAGCTCGGATGGGTCGCTTGCAACAACAACAGCAGCACTTAGAAACGTTGCAAGTGCAGGCGGAATCGCAGCAGCAGCAACTCCAAGCGTCAAGGCGGCAATATCGGGTCTACCACGAACTATCCCAAGCTTTTGGTAGAAATGGCATTCAAGCGTTGATGATCGAGAATGTTTTGCCACAACTGGAAGCAGAAACCAACCAAATTCTGGCTCGACTCAGCGCCAATCAATTGCATGTGCAGTTTGTGACGCAGCGGGCAGGACGCGGTAAGGGTACTAAAGCTAGCTCTAAGCTGATCGACACCCTGGATATTTTGATTGCGGATATTCGGGGCACCCGTCCCTACGAAACCTATTCGGGGGGTGAAGCTTTCCGGGTGAACTTTGCTATTCGCCTTGCTTTGGCCAAACTCCTAGCGCAACGCTCTGGCACCGCTTTGCAGATGTTGATTGTAGATGAAGGCTTCGGCACTCAAGACAGTGAAGGTTGCGATCGCCTGATTGCTGCGATCAATGCGATCGCCTCGGATTTTTCCTGTATTTTGACTGTCACCCATATGCCTCACTTCAAAGAAGCCTTTCAAGCTCGGATTGAAGTTCACAAAACCGAGTCTGGCTCTCAACTACACCTGTCGCTCTAAGGACCGACACCCTCAAGGGTGCGGCTACTACAACAAAGGCTGCCTACGCAGCCTCGGAAAATGTGGTTCTATGAGTTGGCGATCGCGCTGGGTAACGCAAAGGTGCCATCCGGTTGTGGGGGCCAGGGTAACACTTGGGTAACGGCATCTAAATTAAGGGGGCCGTAAATGTGAGGGTACGCTTCATCCCCCGCGATCGCTTCGTATTTGATCGCGGCTGAGCGCTTCCCTAAACTATCGGCCTACATATTATCAACCGCAACCAAAGCGCCATATCCCAAACCCAGAATTCCCACAAGCAACAAGACTAGGGTGAACAAAGGGTTGAAGATCCACAAAGCATTGACTAACCAACACAGCAAGCAAGTCAGCAGGAACAGGACCACCAGTTCCATGAAAAATGTGAAATACACCATAACCCCAATTCCATACCAGCAAAAAACGCTAGAGAGAGAACTATCTCCTCTAATCCTAGAAAGGGGTTGGTAGTAATGCCTTCATCTAAGCGGGAGAATTATTGGGATCATTTTGAGGGTGGTTCTGGGGGAGATACTCTGGGGGAATCGGTTTGTCGCTCTGCTCATCGTCCCACAGCAGGTTAGTAATCCACCAGCGATCGCCATAACGCATCAACTGAATACTATGAATGCCACGAGCCGAGGATGAGCGATAGTCAGTGACTAAGCGAGTTTCAAAGGTGCTGAAGACTTGAGCAATATTGCCAAAGGTTTCGGTGCGACGAGCCAACTCTGCCTCGATAAACTCAGTCAAGATACCAGCTTGAATTTGCTGGATCAAACGGGCTATGAAGGTTTCCACATCCATCGTATCTATGACATCTGTTTTGACATGAATCAGATGGGCTCCCGGCATAAACAGAGAGCGCAGACGGTTCGAGTTGGGCTGCTCCCCAGCGCCAAAAGAAATCGAATCGTAAAGTGCCCGAATGATGCTGTCTATTGAATCAACATCAGCAAACTCAGAAGTTGGGATAGGCTGTGGTTCCTGCACCATAGTTTTAGTCCACACTCGTAAGCCAATAGATTGGATAGTTCTGTTCTATCTCTTCTGCCTGCCATTAGCCAAACCGGATAGACAAAATCAGCTATGTTATCAGTCCTTGGAGGCAGCAGGAATGTTGGGAGCGTAGCGATCGCTCATGCCAAACACCCGCCGCACAATTGGCTTCATCACTCCGGGCACCACATGAAAGGCAGCAGTCCAGAAGTTGGCCGTTCCCACCAAAACATCCTTTTTGCGATGCTGAATCGCCTTGCGGATCGCTTTCGCCACATCTTTCGGTGTTTCCAGTAATGGGCTGTGAAATGTTTTATACATAAACTCATGGCGATTGTCAGCATCTTCACCCCGAAACAAGGCGCGTTCATATAACTGAGTGTGAATGAAACTGGGATAGATGCCACAAACATGAATACCTTTTGGCGCTAACTCCGAGCGCAGCGACTTGGTGAGGCCAGTTACGGCATACTTGCTGGTGGTATAAGGCACTTGGTAGGGAACTGGGTCGATGCCACCAATTGAGCTGAGGTTCACAATCATGCCACTTCCCCGCTCTAGAAAGTGGGGCAGGATCGCATGAATGGTATAGATGTAACCCCAAAGATTTGTTTGAATCACCTGATGCCAATCATCTAGCGAAGCCGCTTCTACAGGCCCCATATAGTAGACACTGGCATCGTTGATCAGCACATCAATCTGGCCAAAGTGAGCGATCGCCTTCTGCACCAAATTCTCTACTTGGTGCGGGTCGCGCACATCGGTGGGAATTGCCACTGCTTGCTGACCCAAACCTTGCACCTCTGCGGCTGCGGCATTCAAGCGATCGGGTTCACGAGCCGCCATCACCAAGTCGTACCCATGACGCGCCAATTCCAACGCCGTCGCCTTGCCAATGCCTTGAGAAGCACCCGTAATCAGAGCCGTTTTTGCCATAGCAGTTAGCCAGAGAAATTACCTTAAACTGCCAGTATCAGCAGCCTCAACTGCCTAGCGTATCGAAGCAACAGACTGATTTCCTTAGCCTCAAGGTGGAATAAACTCAGTTGTGGAACTTCTACTGGTAAACTTGCTTAAACTTAAAAGTATTGAACCGGAATATCAGCAGTGGTCGCCAATTTCAGTAGCAGCTATATTTCTCCAGAAGCTTATTTAGCAGAAGAAGAAAATAGCCCTGTGAAACACGAGTACAGGGATGGGCAGATCTATGCAATGGCAGGTGCATTGTGCGCTACCCTCGATTGATCGTAGAAGTCCTATCAGACACGACTGAAGCCTTCGACCGAGGTGATAAGTTTGCAGATTACCGCCAGCTTGAGAGCCTTCAGGAATATATTCTGGTGAACCAAAAGCGCATGAGTGTAGATGTCTTCCACCGCAACCAAGCAGATCAGTGGGTGCTAACTCCCTACACCAAGGGTGCGGGGATTCAACTCGCTAGCATTGATTTTCAGCTTGCGATCGCGACTCTCTATGAAGACGTGACATTTACGAGCAATAGCCCCTAAGCGCAAGATTTTATTCTGCGGTGATGATGGCTATTTTGCCTGAGGCGATCGCAACTGTAATAATCTGCGAATCAATCAAACGAGCTTCAGCCGGGAAAGCACCTGTGCCAGGGTTGACGGGATAGGCAGGGAAGCAAGCTGCACTGATGCTGAGACGCAGAGCATGGCCTTGGGCAATTTGTACACAAGTCGCTTGCAGCGGGATGCTCAAAGGGGTGGTGGTTTGGCCCGGATTCACCCGGATGTAACCTTGGGTCAGATTGTAGACACTGCCATTCGATTTGACTTCTGATAGCACGACACAAAGGTCAAAACTGGGTTGATCAGCGGTGCAGTAGATTTCTGCGATCGCCTCACCCACAATATGCAAGTCTGCGGTTAAAGGGGCTGAGGTGTAGGTGACGACATCAGTACGACAATCCAAAGCAGAGCGATCGCATGATCCCGCTGGGATAGAAGCGTGACCCCCTAACGCTGGGACAGGTCGCCAAGGATCATGGACAAAGACATCGGGTACATTTGGAGCGATCGCGGTGGGAGGAGTTTCTACCAAAGCCCCTGCTTGGTCATCCAAATTAGCCAGACCATTACTTGTCAGAAAGTAAACTTTTGGTTTTCCTTCAGGCCATTGCTCAAAAAAGCTCCACTCATTACTACCCATCTCAAACAAGCGGACAGGTAGTTCGTCCTGCAATCCTGTGTCGATGCCTTTGAGGAAGTGGTCAAACCAGCGGATTTGTAGGGTATCAATCGGGCTGTTGGCTTCCGGGCCATAATCGATCGCGCCCAACTTACGGCCCCAAGGCAAATGTGCCCACGGCCCCACCACCAAATGCTGCGGAGATTGGCTGCGATCGGCCAAATCTTGATAGAGGTGAAGCGTCCCTCGCAAGTAGGGGTCAAACCAGCCACCAATATGCAACATCGGCAAATCAATATTTTGATTCTGCATGTAGGTTTTGGGCGAAAGCTTGGCCCAGTAGTCATCCGGTGCGGCATGCTCTAGCCAAGCGTGGTAGAAAGATTCCGGCGCTAACTCTTTCAAAATATTGGGACGAGCGGGGATTGGATCGTGCAACGGTAAGTTGCGAGCAGCAGCGTAAAGCTTTTGGAATGCCGCTTCATCGCCTCGCAATCTGGCAGTTTCAGCCGCAAGTTGAATCGCCCAGCCCATGTTTGCCTGTAAGCAGAATGTCCCATTTTCATAGGCCCAATCACTGTAGAGGTCGTAGCCAATCATGCTAGGGCAAAGCGCTTTCAAGGCAGGGGGACGGGCGATCGCGGCATACAACTGAGTCATCCCCTGATAAGAAAAGCCATACATTCCCACTTGGCCATTGCTTCCAGGTAATTCTGCCGCCCAATTGACCGCATCAAACCCATCCTCAATTTCGTGGGCAAACAAATCAAACGTACCTTCAGACGTGCCTCGCCCTCGCACATCCTGAATCACCACAATGTAGCCCTGGGCCGCATACCAACTGGGATGAGCATAAACCACCGTTGAAGCGATCGCCCGCCCATAAGGTTGCCGCATCAATAAAACCGGAAACTCACCCGTCGCCTCAGGCCGATAGATATCTGCATCCAACCGGACGCGATCGCGAGTCAACATTGAAGCGGTTTCTTTTGACTTCCAACTCCTCACTCTCTCCTCACCTTTTCATCCTTCATCCCTCATCCTTCCTATCCTCCCTCATCCTTCCTCTCGCCCTACCAACACATCCGATCGCTGCAATACTGCCCAATCTTCTTCGTCTAGCTCAACGGGAATGCCGCTGCGAATCAGTTCGGCAAAGTCTTCGTTGGGTACCATGACACAGAGGGCGTACAGCCGACCCGGGCCTATGTTTTCAATAGCGTGGGTACCTGTGGGCGGGACCAAAATACTGTCACCCGTCCGAATCGCGACAGCTTTGCCATCACAGTGGGCTAGTCCTTCCCCTTTCAAGATAAAAAACATCTCTACGGCAAATTGATGTCGATTGGGTGGGGTTTTGCCACCAATATCAAAAATCTCCACACACATAGTCACAGATGTATTGGCAATATTGGGATCAAACACGATCGCCAAGCGGTTAGTATCTTGAGGACTGATGCGAAAAGCTTGATAATCGCTGGGGGTTTTAGCAACCGGAATCACACAAGCATTCATGACGTTAGACTCCAAGGTTGAGTGGGGAAGATAGCTATTAACTAGCTGCTAATCGTTTTAATGCCATCAATCAGGGCGTGAGAGTCACTGACGAAACCGAAGCACTGCTTGACGTTGTAGAGGGTGGCTTGCCAGCAAAAATCGGGAGAGGTAGTGGCCGTACAGTCTTGCAGCAAGATGCAGTCATAACCTAGAAAGTTGGCATCTTGCAGCGTTGCCATGACACATTGATCGGCATTGACTCCGGTAAAAAACAGGGTAGTTCGACTCAGGTTTCGCAGGACACTATCGAGCGGGGTATCCCAAAAGCCGCTCATGCGGTACTTATCAACGGCAATGTCTTCTGGTTTGGCTTCTAGGTCATCGACAACGGCTGCGGCCCAACTGTCTTTCATCAGCACCGGGGCACCATTGGGCAAGCGATCGCCCAAGCCGACACCGTCACCCGTGGGGTTGTAGACGTGGCGAGTCGCAGGACTGATGTTCGCCAAATCAGGGCGATTGCCCCAGTTGAGCCAAATCACTGGAACTTTAGCGTTGCGTAAGACGGGCAGCAATCCTTGCAACGGGGCGATCGGCTGTCGCGCTGGGCTAACGTCTACGCCAATAGAGGCCAGCCAACCGTCGGGATGACAAAAATCATTCTGCATGTCGATCACCAGGATCGCTGCTTTAGTGAGGTCTAAGCGTAAAGTTTTGGTGGCAGTAGTCAGTGTAATCGGTTGGGGATCAAGCGAGGGACGGGTGAGGTCAGCGATCGCAGCATCTACATACCAAGCATTGGGGGGTACTCCGAGCGATCGCAGCAATGGATGATTCATAAATAGTTAGCTATCAAAATAGTTTGCCAATAACCTAAACAGACTGGGATGAATCGAGTAATGATAGCCTCACCTTAAACGGCTTTCCTGGTTGAGACAGCACTTTTTAATACAGGTTGATTTTTAACAAAGACTGAATTCTATCTCTCTGCACTATAGGCAACGAATTGCAGTTCCAGGCATAAAAAAGCGTTAAGCTTACAGCCTCAATCAGCAGCGAGCAAGATACATTCTTGCCTCTTGTTCCCTAAGATCGAAAAGGAGTTGAGCGCCCGCAAAACATTATTTGGGTCAGGCCTGTGAGCTTTACAATTCAAAATGTTTTAAGTCCAGTTGACCAAACTTATGAGACAGTTGATGTCCAAATTACCGCAGGACGAATTGCGGCGATCGGTTCTCAACTAGAAGTGGTCGGGACGGCGGTGGATGGTCGGAATAAACTGCTGTTGCCAGGGTTTTTCAACGCCCATACCCACTCTTCGGAAATGTGGCAGCGCGGCATCATTCCGCCCGTCCCCTTAGAGTTATGGATCGCTGAACTCTATGAGTTTTCGCCGCTCAACCCCGAACAAATTTATCTGAGCGCTCTGGGCACTGCGGTTGAGACCCTACTTTCGGGGGGTACCAGTGTTGTTGACCACTTAGTTTTAATCCCCGGACAAGAACTAGAAACTGTGGCTGCGGCAGTTCGAGCCTATCGAGAAGTTGGCATCCGAGCCTTTGTTGCGCCTCTGATCCAAGATGAAGCTCTCAGCGCTGGAGTCCCCTCTGGAGGAAAAGCCATCGAGCACGACTCCTACCTCCGCTCTACAGCAGCAACACTAGCATTGGTTGAGGAGATGGTGCGGCAGTTTCATCAACCAGAATCAGGCATCAATATTTTGGTGGCACCGACTGGGATTCAGCTTTGCTCCGATGCGTTGTTTCAAGGCTGCATTGAGTTAAGCGATCGCTACCATCTCTGTCGTCATGCTCACCTACTCGAAACCAAAGCCCAAAAGCTATTGGCGCAAGAAAAATATGGCTGTAGCGCGGTCGAACATCTGCAACAAATTAGCTACCTCAGCGATCGCACCTCCTTGGCCCACTGTGTTTGGTTAGAAGATACCGATATTAAAATTCTGGCGGAAACGCGCTCAACTGTAGTTCACAACCCTCTAAGCAACTTACGCTTGGGCAGTGGCATCGCTCCCATCCTGAAATATCGCCAAGCTGGGATCAATGTCACGTTTGGTTGCGATGGTGCGGCCAGCAATGACTCCCAAGATTTACTAGAAGCGATCAAGATTGGCTCTCTTCTCCACAACATTACCGATCTCGACTACCAGCACTGGATTACCCCCCGCCAAGCGATCGAAATGGCTTCTCTAGGAGGCGCAAAAGGGTTGAATGTTAGCGATCAACTAGGTTCTTTGACTGTGGGTAAGCAAGCAGATTTGGTAATGTACGACCTCACCAGCTTGTCCTTGCTGCCCCGCACTGATCCCATCGGGTTATTAATTTTGGGACGGCCTACGAATGCAGTCGATAGTGTGTGGGTAAAAGGCGATCGCATTGTGGCAGCGGGCCAAGTCACCACTATTGATGTGAACGATCTGCGACAACAGTTATTCCAACACAGCGAATGGATTACCCAGCGGCGATCGCAGAGTTTGCAACAAGTAGAAGCTCGTTATCGCTCAGTCATGGGGCTTTCAAAGTCATCACCAGGTTACTCGTGACTTCTGTTAGCCTCCTAGCCCACAGCCTAGACAGAAACGAAGTTCTAACGCGAGCTAAGCCCAAAATTCAACTAATCCTAATCTTTGCACCGCTCAAAAAATATATCTTTAGGTAGTAGCAAGACCTCATAAATATAGCCGCTTAGAATTCAAGCTGTTTGTTTTGGTTCCGTGTTTTCCCGTACAATTTTGAGCCGACTCTCTCCGGAAGTTACTTATCTCGCACGTGTATCTATAACTATGTTGGTGCCGAGCTTGGTTAGGGTAAAACTTTCTCTAGCTACTTCTACGCCTAGCACAACTGCCAATCTAGAATATAGCAATCCTTTTTGATTCTTCAATGGGGTGCAGGGGTAAAACCCTTGCGTGGGGGCTTCACCCCCACCCCCTGTTTCCAATCCATTTAGGATTGCTATAGCGATCGCGGTTCAGACTGAGCTTAGGATTTTTCCCATCGCATTCTGCGAACCGAATCTCTCTCCGTATAGGTGTATTCGTAAAGTATCCTAAGGCATTCTGAGTTTGTGCAAGTTACATACCATACTGACTGCAATGATGTAGAAGTAATGCGGAATCTTCAGCTCTTCTACGTACGAATGTTTCTGTCAAGCTTTCGGTGCCTATTTCTGTAAATTCTATTAACGATTGCCTCTCATTCGACCTTGCCACTTATGATTAACTGTCCGAATTGTGCTCACGCCAATCCAGATGGAGCGACTCAGTGCGAGGCTTGCTATACACCCTTGCCTGAAACCATAGCTTGTCCTAACTGTCAGGCTGCTGTTTCTGCGGGAGCTGAGTATTGTGGTCAATGCGGCTATGCCATGCAAAGTGCTAACCCCGCTAACCAACCTGTGCCTCAAACCATTGTGAACCCACCAGCGCCAGTTCCAGTCGCTGAAATACAGCACAATCCGGTGACTCCTGCTATGGCTCCACCACCGCCGATTGCAGTTATGCCCGATGCTACCTCAGCGCCACCACCCTTTACTCCGCCTGCGACGGCTGCTAAGACTCAGTTACAGCAGTTCATGGCGCGGTTGCTCCATGTTCAAAGTGATACGGTGCTAGAATTGCCCCTTCACTTGGATGTCATCCACATTGGGAAGCCCAACGATCGCATTCCTCCAGACTTAGATGTATCGGGTTTTGCAAATTCTGATATTGTGTCCCGTATTCATGCGGATATCCGGGCTGAAGGAGATGCCTACTATATAGAGGACGTGGGCAGTTCTAACGGTACTTATGTCAACAACTTGCCTTTGCGCCCCGGCGATCGCCATCGGTTACGGGCAGGCGATCGCATCTCGCTAGGTAAAGGCGATCGGGTCACCTTTCTGTTTCAAACGTAACCTCTCTCACAGGTAGGGGCTGCAACCTAGATAAGAGAAGTTAGGAAGCTAGGTACCCATAGTCCCATTTACATCATCCTAGAGCTTGGCAGCAATGACGGGAATTTGAGGCAGTTTGATCATGCTTGTTTGTCCCCAATGTCAGTTTGAAAACCCCGATAGTAATAACTTCTGTCAGAAATGCGGTACTTCTCTAACCCAAAAAACTTGCCCTGAATGTGGTAGTTCAGTTCCATTTGATGCCAAGCAATGCCCATCTTGTAGCACGACGACTGCGACTGTGTGGCAAGCGATCGTTTGCGGACAAACAGCAGCCAAAACAGACGATGTCCCGACTTGGGGCTACCTAGATGCAAAACAGCGTTACCAACTGCTAGAGCCTTGGCCTCCTCAAAATGGGTCGCAACAGGATATGGCCGTGAAGGTACTAGACTGTCAACCGTTTCAGATGTCGATCTTAGAAACGCTGTTCTATCAGGTTTACAGTGACACTGAGAGTGACACTAAGGCCAATGCCGCAGCGACTGAAACTGCTACTGAAATTAATGCCGACGCAGCTTCTGAGGTGTGGGTAGAGGAGAGCCAGCCCGCCACTAGCGCTGTCACAACGACCCCAACAAATCTAGAAGACATAGCCGCGATGGCAATTCCGGCGATCGCCGAACCTTATTTAGCTTTACAAGCAGAGTTTTATCACACCCTGCCTGGCGTACATGACGCTTGGCAACAAGACCAGCAGTCTGTATTACTGCTAGAAGATCGCTCTCACTTGCCGCTACTCGCTGATTTATGGTGTGAGAGCCAAGTTTCGCCATTACAGATTTTGTATTGGCTTCGCGAGATTTCCGAGATTTGGGATGTCTTAGCAGCTTGGCATTGCTGTCAGAGCTTGCTAGAACTGAGCAACTTGCGAGTTGATGAAGACCAAGTATTCTGTCTACAGCGCTTATATGGCGACCTTGACGGCACCTCTCCCACACTGCAAGATTTAGGCAAGTTCTGGCAGGAGTTGTTTGACCAATCGCAGCGCACTCAAGTAGCTTCATTAGCCCTTTTGTTGCGTGACTTGCAAGAAGCTAGTATTCAAACAACCAACCAGCTCCGTGTCCGCTTACAAGCGATCGCTCAAGAACTCCAAAGCGCCTTTACCGCACCTATGATGAATCCCGAATTGTCTGCTCCCGACTTCATGGATGATGCTAGCCCAGAAAACCCAGCGGATAGTGTTTCCCCTCATACCCTGGCAGCAGACCCAGATGGCACTTCAGAGAGTAGCCACAACAGCCCCCTCAAACAGTTGTCCACTCTAGCGGACTTGGAGGACAGTAGTGCCGATGACGCACCCACCGTGGTCTTACCCATGCAATTAGTGAGCCTCGAAGATGCAGGCCGCACGGATATTGGTCGGCAACGAGAGCATAACGAAGACTACTTCGGCATTCATACCAAACTGAACAAAATTGAGAGCCCTCAGGGATGCACAGTGCAAGCGAAGGGGCTGTACATCCTATGTGATGGCATGGGGGGTCATGCTGGCGGAGAAGTTGCCAGTGCACTAGCAGCCAATACATTACGAGATTATTTTCAAACTCTTTGGCTAGAGCCACAAAGTTCAGAAGCAGAAGCGGAGCGACGAGAGCAATCACTACCCACAGAAGCAGAAATTCGGGAGGCCGTTCGTCTCGCCAACCTAGCTCTGTATGACATCAATCAACAAAACGCCCGCTCTGGCAGTGGTCGCATGGGAACCACCCTCGTTTTAGTTTTGATTCAAGGGACAAACGCAGTAGTCGCCCATGTCGGTGACAGTCGGATCTATCGCTTGAGCCGTCGCCAAGGGTTAGAGCAGGTCACTGTTGACCATGAAGTCGGCCAACGAGAAATTCAACGAGGCGTTGAACCGGACATTGCCTATGCTCGCCCCGACGCTTATCAACTGACTCAAGCTTTGGGGCCACGAGATGAAAACTTTATTAATCCCGATGTGCAATTCCTCGACCTAACTGAAGATACCTTGCTGCTGCTCTGCTCAGATGGTCTCTCAGACCATGATTTGATAGAAACCCACTGGCGTAGTCACTTAGAGCCTCTACTCAGCTCTCAGGCCAATCTAGAGCGGGGAGTGACTCAGCTGATCGATTTGGCAAATCAATACAATGGGCACGACAATATTACGGCGATCGCTATTAGAGTCAGAGTACGGCCCAATCTCGCTCAACTGCGGCAATCTGCTGGTTGAGTCACAAGCCTAAAACATAGCTCTTACCTTACAATAGGAGCCTAGATTGCTACCTATCGCGGCAAGGATTTCCCGATGTGGTTACCTTGACCTTATTAGACCTCCAAGCTCTGGTTCCCCCGCAACGCTGGTGTTTTGAGCACGAGTCAATGATTCGCATTGGTCGCTCTCCTGACAACCATGTGGTGCTCAATAGCACCCTTGTCTCTCGCTATCATGTAGAACTGCGACGAACAGACACGGCTAATCTCAACAGTTCCTGGGAAGTAATTAACCAAGGCAGAAATGGGACCTTCCTCAACGGAATTTTAGTCACCCAAGGGTTGCTGCTAGATGGGTCTGTGTTGCAGTTGGCTCATGGTGGTCCCACGCTAAAGTTTCAAATTCAGATCACCACAGCTCAACCCTATCGTCCTGCGGTGCTGGGGTGTCCTCACTTGGGCAATCCCTCGGAGAACCTTTTTTGCATTCACTGCGGTCAGCCTTTGCAAGTGGAGCGACAGATTCGCCAGTATCAGCTTCTGCGTCCCCTAGGGCAAGGAGGCATGGGTACTACGTATTTAGTTTGGGACGAGGCTCAAGCTGCGATCGCTCAAACGGCTCAGGGCCAAGCCAAGAAATCACCTTTGCGGGTGCTCAAGGAAATGAATGCTGATATGGCCAAGATCGCTAAAGCGCAAGAACTATTTGAGCGCGAAGCCCGAATCTTGCAAACTTTACGTCATCCTGGAATTCCACAGTTCTTTGATTACTTCGTGGAGAATGACAGCAAATACCTGGTCATGGAAATGATCCAGGGGCAAGACTTAGAAAAACAAATTTATCAGCAAGGCCCGGTGAAACTCAGCCAAGCCCTGGAATGGATGATTCAAACCTGTCAAGTTCTGGACTATATGCATAGCCAGCACCCTCCCATCATTCACCGAGACATTAAACCCGCGAATTTGATGGTGCGCCATCACAATCAACAAATTGTGGTGCTGGACTTTGGAGCGGTTAAAGAATTTGGCACCCCGTTGGGCACCCGGATTGGAGCAGAGGGCTATAGTGCTCCAGAGCAAGAGCGAGGGCACCCTGTTACCCAATCGGATTTGTATGCGATCGCTCCAACTCTAGTATTCCTAATCACCGGAGAACCTCCCTATGGGTTCTACCGAAAGCGAGGCTCTGAGTACCGCTTTCGCCCAGAAGGAATTCCCACGATTACACCACGCTTACAAGCGGTGCTGGAACAAGCCACTCACCCGAAAGTAAGCGATCGCTACCAAACAGCCCTAGAGCTGGCACAAGCGTTGGCTAGGTGTCTTTAAGTCGATTACGCTTCGTCTATCAGTCTTCGTCCCAAGCTTCAACCTCTAATAGGTCGTTGACTGGGTCTTGCATAGTGAAGTCGTAAGCTTGGAGTTCTTGCTTCCAGTAGGGCCACTCGTCGCCATAAAGAAAGGCAATTTTCCAGATGCTGTCCGTTGGCTTAATCAGATTCGACTCCACCAGTGAGCGCACCTGACGCTGCAACTTCACCATCGGCTGAATAACCTGTTGGTTCATAACACTTTTCGTCATCGATAAATTTTGCAAATACTTCTAATCAGCAACTTCCCAGATAAAATCAGCACCTACGCGTAGATCTCCGTGCCGAGGGAAAGTCTTATTCCAATTTCTTAATATAGCACAAGTGTTAGAAAGTGCCAGCCCTTAGCCAAAGATTTTTGAGTAATCTAACTTAATTTCTAACCTAATTAGCGATCGCAGTGTCTTCTGGGTAAGCGCGAGTGCTGGGAGCCAGTGTAATTAAGTCTTCAATATTGAGGAGCATGGTGCTACAAATAGCGTCTAGCGGTAGGTCATTGGCATCGCGACCAAAGGGATTCTCAATCTCAATGCCAATTTCCTCAATACCAAACAAAGTAAAGCTAATCAGCGCCACGATGGGGCCTGTAAACCAGCCAATCTCGCTCACGAGGGGGAAGGGCAACAACAGGCAATAAATTAATAGCAACTGTTTTAAGTGGATGGCATAAGCCATTGGAATCGGAGTTTTAAGAATACGTTCGCACCCTCCTAAAGCGATGACCATTTCATCTAGTAACCGATGCATATTAGCCAGTTGGTAGGGGTTCAGGCGATCGCAACTGAATTGGTCTTGTAGATAATCCCCAATCCAGAAGGCAACTTCTAGCGGGGGATGGTTCATTTTCTGAAGCTGGAGATATTGCGATCGCTGCATCAAAGGCTCTAGTTCGCCGTTAATCGGTTCTTGGCGCAGATGCAGTTTGGTGGTCACGGCGAAAGCAACGAGTAAGCGTAGGGCCGCAATTTTGTTGGTACGGTCTTGCGGGCTTTCCTCCACCACACCAATCCAAATTTGACGGGCCAGATTTCGCACTGTATTGACCAAACTACCCCAGCACTTACGCCCTTCCCAGAAGCGCTCGTAGGCAGTGTTCGTCCGAAACACCAGCAACAAACCTAAGACAATGCTAGGAATTACATTGGCGAAAATTGGCTGGGCGACAGGTAAACCGAAGCGAAACAAAACAGAAATGAAAACGCCGAAAAAACCACATAATAGGGTGCGAGGAAAGACAGACGGAATGACTGAACCTTTTAGCTGCAAAGCCATTCGCAGCCAACGTCGTTTTTCCAGTGCCATGCAGCTTTAACGTTGTAATAGTTACATTCAGCTAGTCTACCCGTTCTAGCTGCCAGAGAATCTGGTTGCCTTCTCGACGCACCCGTGAGACCACCCAGTTGCGCCAAACCCAGTTATCACCTCGGCTGGTAACGGCGCTGGCATTGACATCCATCAAGTCTGCCAACTCGGAACTACTAATTAGATAGCCTTGCTTGGCAATCTCGTCTGAGATGCGGAGCGTTTCAATTAAGTTGCGAAGTTGGGCAACGCGAACCTCGCGGGGCAAGTTATCGAGGTTTTCTACAGGAGCGGGGGCAATGGAATCTGTCATGGTCACATCCATCGTAGAAAGCTCAGCAAGATTGACACTGGATTGTACGGTGTTAGGGCTAGCAATGTCAGTTGTGTCTGATTCAGATGTGGTAGTTGTGGGCAACCCTGGGGCTGTAGTCGTAACTAAGGCTAATTGTCGATCTTTCGCATTATGAGAAGCATCATGAGCGTTGGATGTTTGCGGCGATCGCTGCTTGAGGGCAACGGGCTTGCCTAAGGAAAAGCTACGAGCGATCACATCGCAGCGTTCATTCCCTACATCTCCGGCATGACCGCGAACATATCGCCACTCTACCTGCTTCGAGTTCAGTTCATCCAGGGTTTGCCACAAATCTTGGTTCAAAACGGCTTTGCCTTGCGCGGTTTTCCACCCTTTTTTCTTCCAACCTACGACCCATTTGGTGACACCGTTTTTGACATATTCGCTATCGGTGTAAAGGCTAATTGGTTCAGTTTGTTGTGTAGTAGCCAGAAATTCTAAAGCGGCGATCGCGGCTTGCATTTCCATGCGGTTGTTGGTGGTTGCTGCGGCTCTGCCCCCCAGTTCCTGCATTGAGCCGTCGCTGAAATAAGCGACAACACCCCAACCACCGGGGCCAGGATTGCCAGAGCAAGCTCCATCGGTGTAAATGCTTTGAATTTTGGCAGAGTCAGACATGAGCAACGCACAACGCAAAGGATGATCTTAATCGAAGATCTGAACAAAGAGAGGGGCGATCGGATGCTACCCCGTAAGCTTCACCAGCACCTCTGTAACTAACTCAGTGCAGACTAGCATTGATCTATCACCTCATTGCCAGCAGTCTAATCGGAGACAGTGACAAGATGCTAGCGCAACTGATCCAGGAATTAGAGCAAGAGTATCAGGGATGGCTGGAGCAGGATGTTTACCTCCTAATGAGCGGAGTGAGTTGGCAGCACTACGAGCGATTGCTCCAAAAACTAGAAGATAATGCTTCGCTACGCCTGGTTTATTTGGATGGAGTGCTGGAGATTGCGTCACCGAGTCGCCGTCACGAAGGCATTAAAAAGCGGATTGCCACTTTATTAGAAGCCTATTTTGAGGAAACTGATACGGATTATTTTCCCCTTGGTTCAACCACGTTTCGTAGTGAGGAGCAGCGGGGTGGTAGTGAACCAGATGAGAGTTATTGCATCGGGGCTGAAAAGCCCATCCCGGACTTGGCGATAGAGGTGGTGTTGACAAGTGGAGGAGTCGATAAGCTGGCAGTTTACCAGCGCTTGGAGATTCCTGAAGTTTGGTTTTGGCAAGACGACCAGCTTGTGGTTTATTGCTTGCGAGGAGAGCAATATGAACACAGCGATCGCAGCCAGTTACTTCCTCAGTTGAGTTTAGAAACTTTGACCACCTACATCAACCATCCCCAATCTCTTGAAGCAGTTAAGGAATTTCGGCAAAGCCTTCGCGCAAATTTATAGATTAGCCCCATCAGTTCCCCAATTCTGGGGCAGGGTGGTTTCAAGGTGGAGAGAGAAGTTGAAATGCGTTTTGACTCCCTGCACTGCCCCCTCAGTCCCCCAATTCTGGGGGAAGTAAGAATCCAGTTCCCCCCAGAATTGGGGGGTTAGGGGGGCTGGTGCTGAGGCGATCGCTGCCTATCGAGCTTGGGCAAGCTAAAACAGGATTGACGGCCAGATTTGAGAATTGCGGCATGAATGAGTCTGATTTAGCGCGAGTTCAGGCATTTTTGAGCAATTGGAAAGGCTCTAGTGGCGACGAGAGAGCGAATAAAGACTCATTTTTGCGAGATTTGTGTGTAGCGCTGGGAGTTGTGCCGCCGCCCCCCAAAGGAAGTGTGGCAGGCGATCGCTATTGCTTTGAGAAAGATGTAAAAATCCCGCATCCTAGTGGCAAGGTGACGACGGGGTTTATTGACTTTTACAAAACTGAGCATTTTTTGCTGGAGGCGAAGCAAGGGGGCACGATCGCGGGGAAAGGGATGGCAAAGCGGGGCACTGCCACCTACCGCAAGGAAATGGAAAAGGCGTTTGTGCAGGGGTTGGCTTACACGCGCAATTTAGACTCGAAGCCGCCGTTTTTGCTGACTTGCGATATTGGTTCACACTTTGAGGTCTGGTTGGGGTTTAGTGGTGACTATGGCGGATATGGGGCGCGGCGCGAGATTTTCCTTGACCAACTGTTAGAGCCAGAGACGTTTGATTTCTTTGTAGATGTTTTTACTGATCCGCAAAAACGCAACCCCGAAAAGATTGCCGCACGGGTGACGCGAGAGGTGGCGAGTGATCTGGCGGAGTTGGCAAAGCTGCTAGAAAAGCAGCATGAACCGCAGTTGGTGGCGCATTTCTTGATGCGGTGTCTGTTTACGATGTTTGCGGAAGATGTGGAGTTGCTGAAGGAACACATTTTTACGCAAGCGTTGGAGGAGCGTTGGCTCCCAAAACCACGCACTTTTAAGGCAGAAGTCGAGGCTTTCTGGCAGACGATGAATGCTGGGGGTAACTTCGGGTTTAATACGATTCCCCGGTTTAATGGCGGGTTGTTTGCCGATGGCTCAGCGTTGGATTTGACGGCAGAGCAGCTACAGGTACTGCTGAGAGCAGCGAAGAAGGATTGGCGGCATGTGGAGCCTGCGATTTTTGGCACGTTGCTAGAGCGAGCGCTAGACCCGAAGGAGCGGAGCAAGTTGGGGGCACACTACACGCCGAGATCTTATGTGGAGCGGTTGGTGCGTCCGGTGGTGATGGAGCCGTTGCGCGATCGCTGGGATTTGGTGCAAGCGGAGGTAAAGCAAGCGCTGGATAATGGCGACCAAGAACCGACGAAAGCTCAGAAAAACAAAGCGATCGCGCTAATTCAAGATTTTTTGCGGGAGCTGCGAGAGGTGAAGATTCTTGACCCTGCTTGTGGTTCGGGGAATTTCTTGTATGTGACGCTGGATTTGCTGAAAAGTTTGGAGTCTGAGGTGTTGCGGCGTTTGGCTGATATTACGGGTCAGGCGCAGTTGGTGTTGGATTTTGAGCAGGTAAACCCGTCGCAGTTTTTGGGGATTGAGCTAAACCCCAGAGCAGCGGCGATCGCTGACCTCGTAATCTGGATTGGTTATTTGCAATGGCACTTTAAGCGTTTTGGTGAGGTGGCTCCACCGGAACCGATTCTGCGGGAGTACCACAATATTGAGTGTCGGGATGCAGTACTGGCTTATGACGGTAAGGAACCCGCGATCGATCCGGTGACGCAACTACCTCGAACTCGCTGGGGTGGTCGCACGATGAAGCATTCGGTGACAAGTGAAGCGGTGCCTGATCCATCAGATCAAATCCCAATTTATCGCTACCTCAATCCTCGCTCTGCAACCTGGCCCCAAGCGGATTATGTGATCTCAAATCCGCCGTTTATTGGCAATGCCCGAATGCGGGAAATGCTGGGGGATGGCTATGCTGAAACGCTGCGATCGCTCTACAAAGATGTGCCTGAAACGGTTGATTATGTGATGTATTGGTGGCACAAAGCGGCTGAATTAGTGCGATCGAGTGAAATTCAACGGTTTGGATTTATTACCACCAATAGTATTCGGCAAGTCAGACAAAGAAGCGTTATTGATTTTCACCAAAATGAGAAGAATCCGCTTAAGTTGTTTTTTGCAATTCCTGATCATCCTTGGACAGATCAAGGGGCTGCTGTCAGAATTGCGATGACTACTGGAGAAGCGGAAGGCACTCAAAAGCTTATAAGAATTTCTCAATTAGGAATTGTTGTAGCTGAGGCTGAGGCAAGGGTTCCAGAAGATTCAGCTGACAAAATCAGCATTCAATGGCAAAATGTCGGAAAGATTTTTAGTGGACTACAAGCTGGGGCAGATATTTCTAATACTCATCTATTAAAAGCTAACAGCAATATTTCCAGCCGTGGGGTAATGCTATTTGGGTCAGGATTTATTCTTGATGAAAATGATTTCTTAAAAGTTGAATCCGAAGTGCTTTTTTCGTATATCAATGGTCGAGACCTATTGCAGAAATCCCGTAATGCTAAGGTTATTGATTTATTTGGACTAACTCTTGACAAAGCTCAAAAGGGTTATCCCAAAGCGTACCAGTGGATATTAGAGAAGGTTAAACCAGAAAGAGACGCTAATCGAGACAAAAGCCTACGTGAAAACTGGTGGATATTTGGTCGCCCTAGAACTGAAATCAGAACAGCCTTAAAGGGTTTGAGGCGATACATTGCAACTGTGGAGACTAGTAAACATCGAATATTTGTCTTTCTTGATGCAAGCATACTTGCAGACAATATGTTGGTAGCGATCGCTCTAGAGGATGCTTACTTCTTAGGTGTACTTTCGAGCCGAGTTCATGTTATTTGGTCGTTAGCAGCAGGTGGAACACTAGAAGATAGACCACGCTACAACAAAACTCGTTGCTTCGATCCGTTTCCATTTCCTGACCCAACGCCAGAGCAAAAACAAAAAATTCGAGAATTGGGTGAGAAATTAGATAGTCATCGGAAGCGAGTTCAGGCAGTGCATCCAGACGTGACCATTACCGGGATGTATAACCTGCTGGAAAAGCTGCGATCGGGGCAAGCATTTACCGATAGCGATCGCGCCTACAACGACAAAGCCCTCGTTTCCACCCTCAAACAAATTCATGATGATTTAGATGCAGCAGTATTCGAGGCGTATGGTTGGGCAGCAAACCTCTCCGACGACGAAATCTTAGAAAAATTAGTCACCCTTAACGCCGAACGCGCCGAAGAAGAACGCAACGGGTTAATCCGCTGGCTACGGCCTGAATATCAAGCACCGCAAACCATCGGAGCCGCGACTGAAACTACAGTTCAAGGTGAAATTGCTGGAGTTGAAGTTGAGAACAGCAGCGCAGAAAGCCCCCTAAATCCCCCAATACTGGGGGACTTGGAAGATCCGGTTCCCCCCAGCATTGGGGGGCTAGGGGGGCAAGTCGCGTGGCCCAAGAAACCCAAAGACCAACTCGCTGCCATTCGAGACTTGTTGCGAACCAACGGCGGTGAATGGACAGTGGAGCAAGTCGTGGCGCAATTCAAAGGAGCTGCCCGGAAAAAACAAGCGATCGCTGACCATCTGGAAAGCCTAGAATCCCTCGGCATTTTAGTCAGCCACACCGAAGCGAATGTCGTCCGTTGGCACTACGCCGAACTACAACAAGCCAGTTAAGAAACTTTCTATCTTGCTCCCCTTCTCTGCTAGGAAAGGGGCTGAGGGTTAGGTTGCTTCTCGCGACAGGTGTGCCGTTTGGCTTAGGGGAATTTCGATTACAAATTCGGTGCCTTCACCGGGAGCTGAAATGCACTTCAGATTGCCACCATGTTTCTCAGTGATGATGCCATAGCTAATCGATAAACCTAAGCCAGTCCCTTTGCCGATCGCTTTAGTTGTAAAGAACGGATCGAAGAGCCGAGGCTGGAAATGCAGTGGAATTCCTGGCCCATTATCAGCAATGCAAATTTGCACCTGTTGATTTTCTGTCATCAGAGTGCGAATGCGAATGGTGCTAGGCTTTTGTTCTCGTGCCGCTGAAGGGCGTTGCTTGTCGTACTCCTCTAAAGCATCGATCGCGTTGGTCAGAATATTCATAAACACTTGGTTGAGCTGCCCCGCGTAGCATTCCACCAAAGGCAAATCGCCGTAATCTTGCTCAATTTGGATCACAAATTGGTCAGACTTCGGTTTCAAGCGATTTTGCAAAATCATCAGCGTACTTTCTAATCCAGCGTGAATATCGATCGCTTTCATATCCGCCTCATCCATGCGCGAGAAATTCCGCAAAGCTAAGACAATTTTCTGAATCCGCTCGGTGCCCACCTGCATCGAACTCAGCAATTTGGGTAAATCTTCAGCCAAAAACCCTAAGTCAATCGTGTCAATCTCGGTCTCAATTTCTGGTACCGGATCAGGATAGTGCTTTTGGTAAAGCTGGATTAAATCGAGCAGGTTTTGCGTGTACTTGTCGGCGTGGCTGAGGTTGCCATGAATAAAATTCACGGGGTTATTAATCTCATGCGCTACCCCCGCCACCAGTTGCCCTAAAGAAGACAGTTTCTCGGTTTGGATGAGTTGCGCTTGGGTTCTTTGCAATTCCCGCAGCGTTTGTTCTAGGGCTTGGTTCTGCTGTCTAGATTGCGCTTCCGATTGGCGCAGGACTACTTCAGCTTGCTGACGCTCCGTGATGTCTCGCAAAATCACTACATACTCTCTTAGCTGAGAATTGACGCGATCGCTAACCGAAACATCTAACAGCTTGGTTTGGGCAGCCTGTATCAGCCTTTGCTCACTGCGAATCGCCCAATGCTGCGGATACTCAGCTAGACCCGCTAAATATTGGCTTAAAGGATGTCCTAATACATCTCGTGGCTTCATTCCGAACAAACCTGTAGCGGCTGGGTTCAAGCGCTGAATCAGCCCAGCTTCATCTACGACTACGATGGCATCTTGAGCAATATTAAAGAAATGTTCTGCCGCTTCCTGGGCCTCCATCACCTCTGCTACTTGGGGCAAACTGGTCCAGCAAGCGATCGCCACTCCGACAAAGGCGATCGCCAGCAGCAGCACCACAAACAAATTGGCATTACTGTCGAAAGCAATACCATCTAATAAAGTCCGCACTCCCCAGCCAATCGTGAGCGCACTACAAATGAGCAAGATCAGAATGCAAATCTGCGTCAGCATCAAGTCCGAGACTTGCCGATGGGGCCGCCTCTGATAGCGTCGTATCCACCATTCCGCTCGTAACCCAGGAATTGCCGTACGACGTAGCCCTTGATCCAGCAGCAAAATACTGATGGGCAACAGCAGCCCCATAAACAGGTCTTGCCCATTCCAGGCCAGCCCCCCTATCACTAACACCAAACTTTCTACGATACAAAAGACCAGGGACCAGCGCGGCCACAAGGCTTCTGGATGTCCTCGCCGTAGCCACATGCCCAAATGAATACCAATCATGCTGCTCAAGTAGCCTGTCCCCGTCACCATGACGACTCTGGTCACATCCCCCCAGATCAGGCAGGCCACGCTCAAAAGCCCTGTAAAAGCCAAACTCGGCCCCAATACACCCCGCCGAGAAACCACCCCAAACACAGGAGCCAAGTAGCCATCTAAGGCAAGTTGGTATAAGACTCGCGGCGCATTAGAAACGGCTGTCGCAGAACTCAATAGACATCCAGAGGCAATTAAAAAAGTAACCAAAACTTGGGCTTGTTGACCCCAAAAAGGTTGAGCCGCTGCGATTAAATTCAAAAAGGCGCTGTCTCCTACGCCTGTAGCAGGGGTCAATCGCATCAGCACCCAAGAGCCACCGATATAAACAATGGGTAAAAGCCAAGCAGCAAACGACAAACATTGCAGCGTAGAAGCAGGACGACGGCTATCGGCCACAAACGAAGAGGCCGTTTCGCAGCCATACGCCGCATAGATCGCCACAAAAACCCACTTAGTCCAATCTCGCAGATCCAAGCTAGACCACTCTGTCGGAAACAGCCCAGGACTATTGGGAGCTAGGGTTAGCCAGCCGCAGCCTTGGACACAAAACGCCAACAAGAAACCAATCGCTGGTAGCACGAAAAATAAATGCAGAATGCCTAAAGCCCGCGTGCCACTGAAGGCCACAACAAAAGGAATAGCTGTAAATACAATTTTCAGAGCCATCTCTGGACAAGTCAGGCCCAACGGTTCTAAGTTGGTTTTGATTAAATCGGTCAGAATGATGGCATTCATGGCGGGCACCGACACCCAACCCAGCCAATACCCGATCGCTACATATTGAGCTAAGCCCGGATAATGCTTCAGGAGCCGAGTTGTATAGTTGGGTGTACCACCCGAAACGTCGGGCCAGCGAGTTCCCAAATGCTTCACCTGGAGATTTAGCATCACGCCCACAATGGCAGTGGGTATCCACACCCAAAGCGCTTGTGGCCCCATGTCTAGATGCATGGCAGGAGCCGTGCCTAACCACAACAGCAGCCCACTGAGACCAAATCCCCCTGTTTCTAGAGAACTCAGGCTACGGGTGAGGCGAAAAGAGGTATTTAAGCTGGGATCGGTACGACCAAAACTGTTCATGAAACACTGCTTAATCAACAGGCGAAACATCTAGGTAGTGTTCCCTAAGCTCGCAAGCCCCAACATGACAATTGTCAAAGAAATTTAATTTAGTTGCTTGCCACTGAGATCAAAACTGGTAGCGGTTCTAAGGTAGGGCGATCGCACCTCATACACAATCTCGAAATCACTACGATAAAATAGACCAAAACGCTTGTACTATTAAACCCTTCAAACCATCTTCTGCGGTCTAGTGTTTGTCCACGCGGAAACCTTACGCTCGAACTGTAGGATTGCAGTGGTTGGAGTATAGAACTCTATATAATATCTGCTCTGCCCGTGCCGCAAATTTTGACTCCAGAGCTTTGGGACTGCCCGTAAATCGATGCCCTACGAACCGCTACACCACAAATATCGTCCCCAAACTTTTGCAGAACTGGTGGGGCAAGAAGCGATCGCGACCACGCTAACCAACGCGCTACGGCAACAGCGGATTGCACCTGCCTATCTGTTTACAGGAGCGAGAGGAACGGGCAAGACCTCCAGCGCCCGAATTTTGGCTAAATCTCTCAACTGCCTGCAAAGTGATGCCCCCACAGAAACCCCTTGCGGCAAATGTGAAGTCTGCCGAGCGATCGCCAACGGTTCAGCCCTTGACGTAATCGAGATCGACGCGGCTAGTAACACCGGGGTCGATAATATTCGGGAGTTGATCGAGCGATCGCAATTTTCACCCGTCCAGTGCCGCCACAAAGTGTATGTGATTGACGAGTGCTTAACTGGAGACTCATTAGTACAAACTAGTCAGGGACTGATTCGCATTGACAGTCCTGAGATTCAAGGCAAACAAGTTCTCAGCTACAATGACCAAACCGGAACCTGGGAATTCAAACAAGTTTTGCGCTGGTTCGATCAAGGCGTTCGCTCCACTTACCTGATCAAAACCACCAATCGAGAAATCCGCTGTACCGGAAACCACCTGATTCGGACTGATCAAGGATGGAAACCAGCCGCCGAACTCAAGCCAGGGATGAAGATTCTGTCGCCTCATCCTGTGAAAAATTACAGGCCAAGTGGGCCGAGTTGGAGCCACTCAGACCTGAATGTGCCTGTGGCTGTGGCGAGAGACTACAAATCCCCACGATCGCTGGCAAAACTAGTGTCGAATACATCCAACGCTACTGGCAGAAACACCCTACAAAACAAAACCACTACAAAGTCCTTAGTCTCACAGAGAAGCTGGCAGAACTGGAAAAATACGAACCCTGTTGTGCTTGTGGGTGCGGAGAACAACTCAGCATTCCTCAGCATATGCTCACGCGATCGCAACCAGCAACCGTTGCAGGTATCCAAAGCCATTGGCGACGGCACCCCTACAAGCAAGGCCACGGCATCTGGGCAACTCGTACCCACAACTTCGTTAACAACCTCGACCCCCTGTCTCCAAAAACCTTGGGCCTCATCTACGGCACCTTACTGGGCGACTGCTCCATCACCTACCCCAACCGCCACAGCCGATTCCCCCGCTTGTCCTGGACTCATGGTATCCAGCAGCAAGCTTGGTTGGAATACAAAGCTGAGCGTTTGGCAGGATTACGCCCCAAACTTAGAACCGCAACCAATCAGGGATACGGGCAAGAGTCAGCCTGTGGCAGTACTGCCTGTCACCCCCAACTCGCAGAAGTTTTTCAGGTCGTCAGACCATCCGGCAATCAGAAACAAGTTTCTCGAAACTGGCTCCAGCGCCTCACTCCTGAAGGATTGGCCTGGTGGTATATGGACGACGGCTCACTCACTCTCACGCCCCAAGGTAGCCCGCAAATTCAGCTCCATACAGAAGGCTACTCAACCAACGAAAATCAACTTATTGCAGAGTGGCTTACGGAAAGCGGCTACCCAGCCAACGTTAGAAGTTACACAAGAGCCAGTAGAGGCAAAATCTACTCCTACTTGGCAATGGGAGCAGATACTAGCCGAAAATGGCTCTCAGACTTGCGGCAGTACGCCCTCCCATCAATGGACTACAAATTTGGAGCAGGTCGAATCTGTCCGCCTCGATGGGGCTGAGGCAGTTTACGACATTGAGGTTGAAGACAACCATAACTTTGTGGCAAATGGGCTGCTGGCACATAATTGCCATATGCTCAGTACCGCCGCATTCAACGCGCTGCTAAAGACGTTGGAGGAACCGCCCGATCGCGTGGTGTTCGTGCTGGCGACGACTGATCCACAACGAGTATTGCCTACCATTATTTCGCGGTGTCAGCGGTTCGACTTTCGGCGGATTCCGCTAGAGGCAATGGTGCATCACTTGAGCGCGATCGCCCACAACGAATCAATCAATATTGCTCCCGATGCAGTGCAGTTGGTGGGGCAAATTGCTCAGGGTGGGTTGCGCGATGCCGAGAGCTTATTGGATCAACTGAGTTTGCTGGAAGGGCAAGTAACAGTTGAGCGGGTCTGGGATTTAGTCGGAGCGGTGCCAGAGCGAGACTTGCTAGCTTTATTGCAAGCGATCGCCACCAATGACCCTGCCCAGGTTCTAGATGGGGCACGTCACTTAATGAATCGGGGCCGAGAACCCCTGATTGTCCTGCAAAACTTAGCCAGCTTTTACCGTGACCTACTCATTGCTAAAACTGCGCCAAGTCGAGGAGATTTAGTCGCGATTACGCCGCCGACTTGGGCACAATTGTGTCAGTTTGCTCAGCAACTCCCGATCGCCCTAATTTTAGAAGGGCAAAAGTATCTCCGAGCGGCAGAGGTGCAGATTAAAAACTCGACTCAACCCCGTCTGTGGCTAGAAGTCACATTGCTGGGTTTGTTGCCTTCTGAGTTGGGAGTAGAACCGCCCGTTGTGACTGCTGCTCCCATTGCGCCTGCTCCCATTGCGCCCCAGTGGGTTCCAACTCCACTAACCATTCTACCCGTCCCAACATCCTCAGCTCCCTTACCCGCTACAACAACAGCCAGCTCTTCTAATGGCAAAATGCCCAGTGTGGCTAGTCAGTTGCAGCAATTGTTGAGTCAAGTTGCCAGTAAACATCAGCTATCTACGCCAGCGGCAGACTTAGAAGTACTAGCAGGTGCGATCGCCCAAGCTCTTTTGCATGATCAGGAGTTCCGCAGTGCCTTGAGTGCGTTAATTTCTGCCCCTCAGCCCACTGTTGCATCGATTTCAGAAACGGTAGCAACCAACAGTCATACTCAAGTGGCAGTCGTCACTGAAACTGTAGTCCCTGCAACCGCTCAAAATGGCAGAGCCGAAGTAGTGGAAACAAGCCATGTAGAAGTTGATGAAGCGATCGCGGTTGTAGAAACCGCAGCAATCGAATTTACAGAGCCTGATCTCATTACATCAATTGGCGAACCCAGTCCCTGGCAAGAAGCGGCTGCCCAGGAGCCAGAATTGCTTGAGCCGCCAGACAACGAAATACCAGCGGTTGAGGCAGCACCAGCATTGAACTTAGAGCAATTGTGGCAAAAGGTTCTAGGTTGCATCGAGTTGCGGGGTACGCAGGCATTATTGGGTCAACAGTGCTACTTGCTAGGACTCGATAAACAACAAGCCAAGGTTGGAGTGCGATCGCAACCTCTGATCAAAATTGCTCAACGCAGTTTGCCAATCGTGGAGGAAGCCTTTCACAAAGCTGTAGGTTATCCTGTCAAAGTATCTTTAGTCGTAGCGTCCGCCGCTGAACCTGCACCTGCCATCCCAGCAGCTCCTGAGGGTCATGCTCAACCCTCTGCGGCGATCGCACCACAACCCCCTCGGTTAGCAGAAAGAACACCATCGAGCAGCTCTCAAGCGCCAGACCCAGGGCCACAAGGCGCTAGTCCTCCTGCCATTGCTCACGAAACGAACCACTCCCACTCGTCCCCAACATCTACAGCAGCTACTCCACCAGAACCTATTACCTCAGTGGACGCGATCGCAGCGATCGACCCTCCATCGCTGCAAAACATTCCTTGGCAAGAAGAAGACGAAGTGACACGAGCAGCCAAGCGACTCGCAGAGTTCTTTGGAGGCAAGGTCGTGGATTTAGAAAGCGGTTGGACTTCTGACGGTAATGAGCTAGTAGTCGCGCCCCCAATCAGCGAGTGGGATGAAACCGACTCAGGCGCAGAAGCAGATGAAGTACCCTTCTAAACAAAAAACGGCTGGCTCCATACCAACCGTTTTTAGAAATTCATTTGCAGCGATCTAGATAGCGATCGCCCTTTACGCTATTTAGGTTTGCTCTGGCAGATCTAGCCAAACTTCATCTTCAGCACCCTGATGGATAGTCTTGATCCACTTCAAGCGCTTCGGTCGCACTGAAATACGGGCTGTCGTACTAGCTACAACCACCAACCAATGGAACATATAGACCGTTCCTTGCAAAGATTGAGACAGCGTCGTCCAGAAAGAAGCGTCTAAATTTGCCTGAGCCTCCCCTGGAGTTGCAGCTAGTTTAGGTTGTTGGTAGCGGCGTAAACCGACAAACATGCCCATAAACGAGAGCATCACCGTCAAGCTAGCCAGTGGGCTGAGGAGAGGTGAGCTATTGCGGGCGATCGCCATCAGCAAGTCGGGTACGGAAGCGGTCGGCAAAATGTACTGGATCAGCCAAAAAACGAATAAATCAAACGTCTTTCGAGGGCTGAGCCGACGATTGCGAGCCAGGAAACGCCAGTAATCTAAATACCGTTGATAACCTCCCTCCGCCCAACGATTGCGTTGATGCCAAAGCGCTAGCGATCGCGTCACCCCTTCTTCCTCAACCGCAGGCACTGCTAGAAAATCAATGTCCCACTGATCGAGGTGTAAGCGGAAGGTGAGGTCTAGGTCATCCGTGATGGTTTCCTCGTTCCAACCACCACACCGCTCTAGAGCTAAGCGCCGGACAAACTGACCATTCCCCCGCAATTCGCCAATGCCACCCAGAGCAATTCGTTGTTCTTGAAAAAAGGCATCCAACGCCATTTCAATCGATTGCCCTTGAGTTAGGAAGTTGGTGTCCGCATTCGCGATCGCCTTCCGCACCTGTACCGCACCCACTTGAGGCCGTTGGAACAGAGGTAATACACGCTTCAGCAAGTCCTGAGACACCTGCGCATCTGCATCAAAGACAGCCAGAATTTCCCCTTGGGTTAAGGGCAGAACCTGATTTAAGGCTCCCGACTTGCCACCACCCGCGCCCGCCGCTCGGTGCAGAACTTTAAGTTGTGGGTACTCCCTGGCCAACTGATCGAGCAAAATCGGGGTGCGATCGGTGCTGCTGTCATCAATCACCCAAAGTTCGTAGCGATCGGCAGGATAATCAAGATCACACAGCGTCTTTACCAGCTTGCCAACCACTGCCTCTTCGTTTTTAGCTGCAACCAACAAAGAGACAAAAGGCCAATCTGCTTGATCCGCTTCGGCTAAAGGTTCTGGAGCTACTAGAGGTCGAGCCAGCATAATCCGCAGGGCGTGGATGCCCACCACTGTGGTTAAGCCAATCACAACCCAAATGCCCCAAGAAAATAAATGGAGGGCGATCGTGCCACTCCAAACCATTGTGAGCGTAAAAGCTGCTTTACGTCGCCGCCCTCTAAAGCCCTTATAAGAGGGAGTTTCTAGATCCTCTTCTACCTCCGATAAGTCAGTCAAAAGAGAGCCAAGGGACTCAAGCTCGCTGAAGGAATCGTTTCCGGGCCAGGAATTCTCCCGCATAGGTTATTTGATTCAACCACCAATATTTATCGACACCCTTGAAGAAGCTGGGAATGAGATAGCACCAAACCGTACAGCCTTCACATACAGACAGTTTGCCCTGCGACTGGCGATATTCTTCCACCACCTCATTTTGGCGATAGAGTTCATACAGCCGTCCCTCAATCGAGACACCCGTTTGAGAAAAGTGATAGCAGGGTAAGAGCAATTTGTCGTCGGGTGAAATAGCGATTACAGCATCCACCGCTTTACAGCGAGGATTTTTGGTGTCATTACCACCAGCCTCAATAAAAGCCAGTGCAGCCTTATTGTAACCAACATTGTTAAATTTCTTAGCAGCCGCTTCGATCGCTGCCACCATATCAGGCGTTGGGTTTTTCTTATCGTTATAGTTGCTGTGAGCGGTGAAAGCAGGGTTGAGCCAAACGCGCGCCCCTAACTGAAGACCCAGTTCACCTACTTCGCCAATCCGCTCGTAATTTTGAGCGGTTACAGTGTGGTTGAGAACCGGATGCTCTCCCAAGGAATGAGCGAGCTTGACTGACTCGACAAGAGTGTCAAAAATTCTTACACCCCGCGATTGATCATGGGTGTCAGCGTCACCCCCATCTAGTGAGAAATTGAGAAAATCAACCAAACCTTGAATCTCTTCCGCCTTCTTAGGATAGAGAATCGTGTTTGTCGTCATGCTGGTCTGGAAACCCTGCCGCTTTGCTTCCGTATAAATCTGCGCTACATCGGCTCGTAGCAGTGGTTCACCACCCGTAAAGTCTACATACCGCACTCCCAATCGTCGCAGATCTTGTAGATTGTGCTTGATGGTCTCAAAACTCGCTTCTTGAGGCGGCTCTAATGCCCAGATATCACAAAAGTGGCAACGGGCATTGCAGCGGTAGGTCAAGTAATAATTTGCAACCAGAGGTGCCATAACTTTAATTCTGAAGCAGGTATTAAGTATCAGAATAGGCAATCTTGCTCCAGATGCGGAAAAAATTCAGTAGGGGCATCTGGAATCCGGGGAAGTTGGCCTGAATCGAAACGTTTGAATCAAAGTGCGTAAGGTCAACTCAGAATACTACAGCAAAGCCATAATTAACGGCCAGCTCTGCCGTAATTAAACCGTAAGTAGATAGCGTCTTGGTCGAGCTGTGAGCCAAATCAACGAAGAGTGGTTGTTGGAGGTGTTTAAATACTGAGAGGAATTGGGAATACTATCTACTGGCAGTCATCAACTTACCAAGATATTTTCTGGGTATGCCGTCTGCCACGGGGTTTGAATAGAAGCCGAAATTAAGGAAAATTCGAGCATGTCCATCGAACAACTCCAGCCAGCTGCTAGCCGGGATGTCAACGTCTATATGCCCTACTACCAGGGCAACAAGCGGAATGTGCTGCCCCTTGCCATCAGCCTTTATCAGAAGGGAGCTTTAGAAGGACAACGCAAAATCGAGGGCGGTGATGCCATTCCCTTTATTGCCACCTGGAACGTGTCAACGTTGCCCGCAGACTTAACTCGTTGCCGCATGCAGTTTGAAGGCAATGCTGAACTGAGCTACGAAGTGATGATGGCTAGCTTTGAGTTTGTCGATTGCTTGATTGACTTGCTAATGACCTTTAAGCGCAGTCGCAACGCTGATTTCTCGCAAGCCTTTTACCGTAAGCTTTTGCGCCTAGAAGACTAACCTAATTTCAGAGTTGGGGAATGTATCACCCTACAATGAAGGGGATAGCAAGCGAAGTTCAAAGCGGTTAATTCAGGAGTGAGGACGTGCCAAAGTCCCCGAAGTATTTGTTAGTAGGATCAACGGAAGCTTACAGTGGTAAGTCAGCCATGATCCTGGGTGTGGCTCACCAATTGAAGGAGCGAGGGCTAGACATCGCCTATGGTAAACCTTTAGGCACCTGCTTAAGCGAATCGCGAACAGATGCGCTGGATGAGGATGTGCGGTTCTTCTCTCAAGTCCTGAATTTAGCTGAAAATCGCTTGCAGCCTACGTTACTTGCGTTAGACGAACAGACGGTACAAAACCGCTTGCAAGGACTGGATCGAACGAACTACCGCCAAACTCTCAACCAGTACTTACAGATGCAAGGAGGAGACCTGGTGCTTTTGGAGGGGCCAGGTACTTTAGAGGAGGGGAGTCTATTTGATCTCTCTCTGTCTCAGGTAGCAGAAACCGTTGATGCGGCTGTGTTGCTGGTGGCTCGTTGTCACTCGTTGTTGCTAGTCGATGGCTTGCTGGCCGCTAAACAGAAGCTGGGCGATCGCCTGATTGGGGTATTGATTAACGACATTCCTAAGGAGCAGCTAGAGACGGTGGACAAGGTGATGCGGCCATTTTTGGCACAACACGAAATTCCCGTACTAGGTCTATTTCCGCGTAGTGATTTGCTACGCAGTGTCAGCGTGCGCGAACTGGTCCATCAGCTCAATGCTGAAGTGCTCTGCCGAGGCGATCGCTTAGATCTCCTGGTGGAAAGCTTGACGATCGGGGCGATGAATGTCAGCTCCGCTTTGAAGTATTTCCAGAAAGCGCGAAATATGGCGGTGGTCACAGGGGGCGATCGCACAGATATTCAGCTTGCCGCCCTAGAAACCTCGACGCAATGCCTGATTTTGACTGGGCATTTGCCGCCTACCCGCACCATTATTAGTCGGGCAGACGATCTAGAAATTCCTATTCTCTCGGTAGATCTCGATACCCTAACCACGGTAGAGATTATTGATCGCGCCTTTGGTCAAGTACGCCTGCATGAGCCGATCAAGATGCAATATGTTCAGCAGATGGTGGCAGAACATTTTGACATTGACCAGCTCATGGCGAAACTGAATCTAGAGCCTGCCGTAACCCTGCAATAATTTGTTGGCCTAGGCTGGCTTCCAAGTGCCATGAAAGCCTAAGGGAATGATGCTGGGCAATGCTAACCGACAAACCGGGGCCTCATTCAGGCGATCGCTAGCGAAAATTTGCACTTCACTGCGATCCGTTTTGCCATCAAACACCACAGTCAGAATCCAGCCTTGATCAGGACTCTCGCGATCGGGTGCGTAGATGGGTTCTGTAGGGTAGCAGCGATCGCCTAAATCTGCGGTCATTAGTTGCCCAGTTTGGTGATCAAAACGAGCGATCGCGCCAAACATTTCTTGACGGGTATCAATGTCAGGACGATGAACCGAGAGATAGGTAAAGCGAGAAGCTTGCCCTACTTCTTGAGGGTTTACTACCGGAAATTCGCAGCCGCGATCGAGCATTTCTGTCATAGCTTCAACCTTTCCTGATTCAGGCTGGAGTCGCAGTTGCCATAAAGTTCCTTGCGCTGTTGTGTGAGTTTGTCCGGTCGCCACTTCCTTTAGGTATTGATTGGTTTGAAAGTCTGCATAGCGGACCATATCTACGACCACTGCACCGCTGGTATCCATGCAGCCATTCCCAAAGTGCCACTGATACCAAGGGTCGGCTTCACCACAGCTCACAACGCTGAGAGTCTCTCGATCCACCACTAAAATTTGGGTGCCCAACTGCGGCTTCCAGGTGAGGGCATCGCTGTAGCTTTGCAGTTTTAGCAGGACAGGAAAAGGATTTAGCCGCACAGGTGGAATGCAAAACACTAAATACGGTCCCGCTAGGACAAAATCGTGAATTAACGGAAAACCATCGAGGGCGATCGCATTGTGCTGGCGGATTTGGCCCGTTTTATCACTACGGTAAATATGCAAGATACCCGTTTTGCCGTAACCCACCCCAAAGTTAAAAATCTCGCCAGTCTGTGGGTCGCGTTTGGGGTGAGCAGAATAGCGCTGTTCGCCACCCAGTTGGCCCAAATTTTCCAAACCTAAAGTTTCTAGGGTTTGAAGATTTAGAGCGTGAGGCTGCCCCCCTTCCCAGAGCGCTAAAAGTTTGTCTGATAGAGCCAGCACAGAAGTATTGGCAACGTTTTTCGTCCCTTGGGTCAGCCGATTCCATAGAGAGCCTGAGGGCATGGTCCCATAGCCGCCATAGAGCAAACAGCCTGCTTGAGCTTCTGCTTGGTAGCCTGTGCTTTGGACAAAGCGGTAGACCCCATTTGCCCCCCCATCGCTGAAATGGACGCCGAGAATTGCGCCATCGCCATCGAACCAATGCTGAGCATCGTAGCCACCTCGTTCTAGCCGAGCAGGGCCATTCCGATAGAGCGAACCTCTCAATCCGCTAGGAATTGCCCCCGAAAGCACAGGTAAGGGGGTGAGATTAAACTCTTTTATCGGTTGGGCGATCGCATTCGTACTCGTGGGTGGAATGGCCTTAGACCATGCGGCCTGAGTTTGTGTCGGTTGAGCGGTACTAACCATCGGACAGTTGCTCCTGATTTGAGATGGCTGAAATTTGAGATTCAGGCTGGGGAGAAAACGAGTGCTCGATGTCACTGGCCCTCATGCGATCGCCCTTAAATTGACTCCACATATATCTTCGCAAAAGCATCGGGTTAAGAGACAGATCGGTTGGGTTGGTAAAAGGAAGCGATGTAGCTACTTGGTTGAGTTATGTACGACTTCAGCGTCCAGGCATCTAATTTCAGGTTCTGTCTGGTAAAATAGCGAGGTTGTTCAGCCTGAGACTGGCTTTGAGTCAATCGATAGATCTGCCTAAAGTAGACGATTTTTTACAAGAGCTGGCGACCATTCAGCAAACAGGGTCTAAACGCATCGCCTTGCTGGGGTCACGTCATGTTCCGATTACTCATCAACACTTAATTGAAATGATGAGTTATGCCTTGGTGTTGTCCGGTAATCGTCTCATTACCTCTGGTGCAACCGGAACTAATTCTGCTGCGATTCGGGGTGCCATGCGGGCTGATCCGAACTTGCTGACAGTCATTCTGCCTCAGAGCTTGGAACGTCAACCTCGCGAATCTCGCGAACAATTGGCTCAGGTAATGCACCTGGTAGAGAATCCGGAGCATGACAGTTTAACTTTGGCTGAAGCAAGCGCGTTGTGCAACCTGGAGATTGTTTCTCGCTGCCAGCAGCTCATTTGCTTCGCCTTCCATGACAGCCAAACGTTGCTCAAGACTTGTCAAGATGCTGAGGAGCAGCGCCGAATTATCACCCTGTTTTACTTTGACTAGCTCCTTGTTTAGGTAAACAATGTCTGTGCCATTGCCAGTTTCAGCACTTTTGCTCTACAGCATTGCCGGGGCTGCATTGCTTGTTTATGTTCCCTTTCTCGTCGTCGCTTACGGTCGGCTACAAGTTGGGTATGATTCGCGGGCCCCAAGAGCCATCTTTGAGAAGCTGCCAGCCTATGCTCAGCGAGCAACTTGGGCGCACCAAAACTCATTTGAATCGTTTATGTTGTTTGCGGCAGCAGCCTTGATGGCTTATGTGACGCAACAAGATTCGATCTGGGTGGCGGGAGCGGCGATCGCTTATTTGGTGGCGCGGTTGCTGTTTTCGCTGTTTTATATTCTAGATATTCCCCTGGCGCGATCGCTGATGTTTGGCATTGGTACCCTTTGTATTGCTACATTGATGGGCACAAGCTTGACATCCCTGCATTAATCTAAATTCGAACATTTAATATTCTTTGTGGTTCTATGGCTGCTACTTCTTCATTTGATGTTGTGAGTGACTTCGATCGTCAAGAGTTGGTGAATGCGATCGATCAAACAGTTCGTGAAATCAAGAGCCGCTTTGACCTAAAGGACACCAAGACGACGATCGAGCTTGGTGAAGATGTCATTACGATTAATACAGATAGCGAGTTTACGCTAGATGCAGTCCATACGTTGCTACAAACGAAATCTGCAAAGCGTAATCTGTCGCTCAAAATCTTTGACTATGGCACAGTGGAGTCGGCGAGTGGCAACCGAGTTAGGCAGGAAATTAAGTTGAAGAAAGGAATCAGCAAAGAGATCGCAAAACAAATTTCTTTGCTGATTCGCGACGAGTTTAAGAAGGTGCAGGCATCAATTCAAGGGGATGCGGTGCGAGTGTCTGCGAAGGATAAGGATGATTTACAAGCAGTGATCCAACGGCTAAAGCAGGAAGATTTGCCTGTGGCTTTGCAGTTTAATAATTATCGCTAGAATTAAATGCCTTGGGGGCGCTTGCCCCCAAACCCCCGCTGAGAGACGGCTGCGTCCCTCAGACTCCCTCCAAAAGGGCAGGAATGGTGTGAAGCCCAGCAAAGGAGTAGAAAGCGTTTTTTAGGTGGATCGATCGCTTTCTAGAGGAGTTTCTAAGGGACGTTCTACTGGTGGCACGAAGGGGATAGCGGTGCCTTGATAGGGTTGAGGGAAAGGCGGAGCACCCTCCAAACCACCTTCAGCCCAGCGTTTAGCAACGGCTACAAAATCTGACGGCATCATAATGATGGTGGTGGTATTGTTTTCGGCCCCAATTTCTGTCAGCATTTGCAGACGCCGCAGTTCTAGAGCAGAAGGATTTGCAGCGATATTTTTGGAGGCTTCAGCTAACTTAATGGAAGCTTCTTGCTCTGCTGCTGCTTTAATGATCCGAGCCCGTTTTTCTCGGATGGCTTCGGCTTCTTTAGCCATGGCTCGTTGCATGTTGGGCGGAATTTCTACATCTTTCATTTCTACCCGCTCAATCACCACGCCCCAAGGCTCGGTAATTTCATCAACGATTTCTTGAACTTTGAAGTTGATTTTGTCGCGGTTTTGTAGCACATCATCTAGAATGTTTTGGCCTACAACATTGCGTAAAGTTGTGAGAGCAATTTGATAAACTGCCATCTCATAGTTTTCAACTTTATTAATGGCTTTGGCAGGATCGATAATTCGATAGTACAAAACTGCATTCACTTTAATAGTCACACTATCAGCGGTTACAGTTTCTTGGGGTTCAATATTAACCGTTTTAGTGCGGATATCTAACTGAGATTTTTGGTCGATCCAAGGAATAATCCAATACATTCCTGGGCCTTGGACTCCTCTAATTCGGCCCAAGCGGAAGATAACCCCTCGCTGGTATTCGCGATCCATTTTGAGGCCAGAAGCAGTCAAGAAGAAAAGAATGCCCAACAGTAAGAAGGTCTGTCCCATGATGGACTAATCCAAACTTGGATACCTGTATTCTAAGCTGGGCGACCAAGGGACAATTCCGAGAAATTGCTTAAGGATCGAGCGCAGTTTTCATCGTCGGAACCAGTTTAAGGAGTGAACTTGCAAAGCTCCACTTTTGATTTTGCACTGTCCTTGATTTAAGGTTGGGTAAAGGGCGCGATCGCTAGACAGCTTGATTACTTGTCCTAAATTTTGATTAATGTTGATATTTAATGCTTTAGTCACTCTACTGCTGGAGTTGGAAATTTGGATGCCAGTATAAAATTTGTTGGCTTCTAAAGTGATCGCGGCACTGCCATCCCATTGGCCTAATTGAATACAAGCAGGGCCGTTATAGTTACCTGGTAAACCTAGAGAGGCTGAGTAGCTTAAGGAATTGTCTGTGGCTTGAGTCAGCGCTGATGGGGCGATCGCTACAACCAAACCACCTGTGCATCCGATCAAAGTACTCAAAAATTTCACGTTGGCACCCTTAGAAAATTAGCTCATGAAATAAGATTCCCGAAATTACAACACAAATTTTCGTTTAATAAGAATAAACAATGAACCTTTGATAAAAGCAGCGTAAAGCTCTAGCGAGAACTCTTTCACTACTTAGTCAATTGGAGCTTGAGATGAAAATAAATCAATTTCATCACGTGGCAATTATTTGCTCTAACTATCAAAACTCAAAGCATTTTTATGTAGAGATTTTAGGATTTCCGATTATTCAAGAAACGTTTCGGCCTGAGCGTAATTCTTATAAGTTGGATTTGCGGGTAGGCGATCGCGACCAAATTGAACTATTTTCGTTTCCCGAACCGCCTCCTAGACCTAATAGTC